>DAHVOV010000051.1 GCA_027318645.1 Candidatus Aminicenantota bacterium | reverse complement strand
GGCAGCAGCGCCCTCTATTTCCCCGCGCTCTTCGTCGACCGGGAAGTGCTCGCCGCCGCCGCCGGGGCGCTGGCCGGCAGCGTTCCCCTGCTGCCCTGGCTCGGGGAGCGGGCCCGCCGTATCCTTGCGAACTGGCGCCAGGGGCATCCCCGCCTGGCTGGCGCTTCCCTGGCGACGGCCCGCCTGGCCTTCCTGGCGCTTGTCGCGGCCCTCAGCACCCTGGCCATCGCCGGCGGCAGCTACCAGCCCTTCCTGTACCTGAGGTTCTGAGCCATGCCTCCCCTCGCGAAAACGGACCCCCGGCGCTCGCCCCGGCCGGACCTTGTCGCCGCAGGCGCCCTGGTCCTTTTCCTGGCCTGGCTGGGGCTGCCCCTGGCCTATGCCGGGCTGCGCCGCGTCGGGCTGGCCGCGGGCGACGCGCTCCGCGAGGCGCCGCCGCCGGCGGCGAAGGGCCAGCCCCTCTCCGACCGGCTGCGCGAGTTCTCGGCGGAGTACGAGCGCACCAGCCCCATCCGCCGCGAACTCGTCCGCCTGTACATGGGACTGAAGGTCCGTGTCCTGGGCGCGGCCTCCATCGCCACGCTGGTGGTCGGCAGGGAGCGCTGGCTGTTCGTCGGCCGCGAATCGCCGGCGGTCGACGAGCGCCGCTACTTCCTGGGCCTGCACCCGTTCGCGGATGACGAACTCGACCGCTGGTGCCGCGTCCTGGAGGAACGGCGCCGCTGGCTGGCGGAACGGGGCATCGCCTACCGGCTGGTCGTCGCCCCGAACAAGAGCAGCATCTATCCCGAGCGCATGCCGCCGGGCTACCCCCACGGCCGTCGCACCCGGCTCGACCAGCTCGGCGAGCGACTGGCCGCCGTCGCCACGGGATTCCCCCTGCTCGACCTGCGCCCGGCGCTGCGGGCCGGCAAGGGCCAGGGCCTCGTCTACTGGCCGACCGACTCGCACTGGAACGATCTCGGCCGCTATCTCGCGTACCGCGAGATCGCCCGCAGCCTGGCCGAGGTGTTCCCGTCGCTGCAGGCCCTGCCGGCGGACGACTTCGCCTTCGTTCCCGGGCCGCGCAGTCGCGACCTGGAGGAGCTGCTGCTCATCCCCTGGGACCCGCCCGGCCACTTCCGGCGCATGGTGCCCCGGAGGCCGCTGCCCGAGGTCGCCGCCACGGTGGAGGAAGGCGGCGCCTGGACGCTCCTGCGCTGCCGCCGCGCGGCGCGGCGCTCGGCGGTCGTCATCCACGACTCCTTCGGGGAGACGCTCAAGCCGCTGCTGGCCCAGCACTTCCGCCGCAGCCGCTGGACGCTCGACCGCGGCCACGTTTTCCCAGCCGCGGCGATCGCGCGCCTGCGGCCGCAGGTCGTCATCGAGGAGATCGTGGAGCGCTACCTGGACGAGGAGCCGTGGCACAACCCGCCCGAGCTGCGGCGCGACTTGCAGGCAAAATGATTTTATTTTAAGATGAAATCATGAAGGACGCGGAAAAACGCCCATGAAGCGGCTGCGCGTGGCCCTGGTGTACAACTCCTATGAGGAGACGACGCACGAGGCCGTCCCCGGCGACAGCAGCTCGGGCCATGAGCTGCGCCTGATGATCCGGAGCATGGCCCGCGCCCTGCGCAGCCTGGGGCATCACGTCACCGTGGTGCACCTGGCGAGCGACCTGTCCAAGCTCCAGCGCCGGCTGATCCGCATCCGGCCGCACGTCGTGTTCAACCAGTACTACGACGTCGTGCACGGCGCCCTCTACGAGATGCGCTTCGCCGCCTTCATCCGCATGCTCGGCTACCCCATCACCGGCTCGCCGGCGCTGGCCCTGGGCCTGAGCCGGGACAAGTACATGGCGCTCAGCCTGATGAAGGGGGCCGGCATCGCCATCCCCTCCGACACCGCCCTGCTGGAGCGCATCGCCGACGTCGACCGCCACAAGTGGCGCTTCCCGCTGATCGTGCATGCCGCGCAGGAGCACGCCGGCATCGGCATGGCGCGCGACTCGGTGGTGCACTCCAAGAAGGCGCTGCGGGACAAGGTGCGCGAGGTGATCGTCTCCTACAAGCAGCCGGCGCTGGTCCAGGGCTTCCTGCCCGGCCGCGAGTTCAACGTCGGCGTGCTGGGCGGCCGCCGGCTGCGCGTGCTGCCGCTGGCCGAGGTGGATTACTCGCGCCTGCCGCAGGGCATCCCGCCCATCATGTCCTACGCCGCCAAGTGGGTGGAGAACTCGGTCGAGTTCAAGCGCACGCGGGTGATCTGCCCGGCGCGCGTCGAGCCGGCGCTGGCCGAACGCATCCGCGACGTCGCCATCCGGGGCTTCCGCGTGATCGGCGGCTGGGGCTACGGCCGCGTGGACATCCGCCTGGACGAGGACGGGGAGCCGCGGGTCCTGGAGGTCAACTGCAATCCCTGCCTGGACAAGGGCATCGGCCTGGCCCGCTCGGCGGAACGGGCGGGCATCCGCTATCCGGAGCTGCTGCAGGCGGTGATCCAGGCCGCGTTCGAGGGCCCGCCCTACGACATGCGCCTGCCCATCTTCGCGCCGCCGGAGCCGCCGGCCTCCCCGCGCCGCCGCCGCCGCGCCCGCCGGCGTCAGCCGGTCAGGCGGCCGGTGTAGGCGTAGTCCAGGGCCAACGCCACCGCCAGCGAGACGACGTCCATGACGCGCGCCCCCTCCTGGCCGGGGGGGTATGACAGGTTCATCGCCTGGGAGCGGCTCTCCAGCTTGCGCAGGATGGCCGCCGCCTCGCGCTCGCTCAACTGCGACCACTGGACGACGCGCTCCAGCAGGCGCGCGCGCAGCTTGCGCAGCAGCGCCGCCGCCGGGCGCAGGTGGGTGCTGCGGCTGGGCGGGAAGGCCTCGCGCAGCCGGTCGTCGACGTAGCCTTGGGCGAAGCGGCGGTAGCGCTCGGCCTTCTTCCCGTAGTGGTCGGCGAGCAGCATGGTCAGGTGCTCCACCGGGCCCAGGAGGCGGACGCGCTTGTTCTCCGGCGCCTGGCGGCGGATCTCCCTCATCAGGCCGTTGACGTACAGGAGCTTCCTCATCGCCGGCCAGTTGCGGTAGCGGGAGCGCCAGTCCGAGCGCGGCGTCAGCCAGACGGCGAAGGTCTCGGCGAAGTCCTCGTCCGGGTGCTTCTGGGCGTAGGTGCGCCCGTAATGGGGGACGGTGATGTGCTTGACGTACTCGCGGCTCATGCGGTCGGGGCGAAAGACGTCGCGGTAGGGGCGGTGGAAGCGGCCGAACATCTCCTCCCAGCTCGGCCGGCGCCACAGCCGGTAGGCGTAGTTGACGGCATGGCCGGCCTCATGGCGCAGCAGGGCCATGATGCGCTTGCCGTCCTCGATCTCGCCGGTCTGCTCCTCCTCGATGCGCGCCAGCCGCTCGTCGGCCAGGTAGAAGGGGATGCCGATCACGGGAGTGCGGTCAGGGCAGCCCCAGCCGTCGGTCAGGTAGGCGTCGGGCCTGAAGCGGAAGCCCTTGGCCTCCATCTCGCGGTACAGGCGGTGGAGGAAGGGCTCGATGGGGGAATCCTGTATGCGCAGGTTGAGGTCGGAGATGCGGGTGTTCAGCAGCTCATAGCGGACCGTGTCCCAACTCTGCACCAGGGAATGGATCGTTCTTGCGCTCATGGCATCCTTGCGCTTCTTCCCTATTCGGAGGAATCGCCCTTATGCTGACTCCAGGCAATGGCGCACTCCCGCCGGGAGGCGCATGGAACTGGAAAATCCAAGGGAAAACATATAATCCATGGAAATCGCCTTGTCAAGACGCGGCGAAGCCAATATCATCTTCAGATTGCCGATAACACGATGTATTTCTGAATTTCAAATAATTAATCCCGCCAGTATTGCCTGCTGATTGTGGAAATCTTTGGTTTTTTGTGGAAATTTCAGTAGGTCAATAGCCGGCATTGACCGCCGGCAGGGCATCTGCTATGATGGGTACTCTCCGAGTCGGAGCGGCTACGGCCATGAGGTTAGGCGGCTCCGACCATGAGGGCCGGGCGGGAAACTGCCCGGCCTCCCGATACGGAAAGGAGAACAAATGGCCTTCTCGGCATGGTCCATCCGCACGCAACCCGCCGCCCATGACGCCTGAACCCATGATCAGCGTCGAGGAGGCGGAGGGGATCCTCTCCTCCT
>DAHVOV010000032.1 GCA_027318645.1 Candidatus Aminicenantota bacterium | reverse complement strand
GCTCAAGGAGCTGTTCCGGCTGCGCAGCGACGTCGCCAGCGAGCTGCGGCTGATCAAGCTCGACGCCTTCAGCGGCGAGTTCGCCGATTTCCCGGCGGCGCTGGCCCCGGAGATCGCCGCCCTCTACCGGCAGCGCGGCATCGAGCGCCTGTTCTCGCACCAGGCCGAGGCACTGGCGAGCGTCCTGGCCGGCCGGCACACGGTGGTGGCCACGCCCACCGCCTCGGGCAAGACCCTGATCTACAACGCCGCCGCCCTCGACGCCCTGCGGCGCGACCCCCAGGCCAAGTCGCTCTACCTGTTCCCGACCAAGGCCTTGTCGCAGGACCAGCTGGCCGAGCTCTTCGCCCTGAACAAGGCGCTGGGCGACACCCTGGGGCTCTTCACCTACGACGGCGACACGCCGACCAGCATGCGCCAGGCCATCCGCCGCAAGGCGCAGATCGTCATCAGCAACCCCTACATGCTGCACTCGGGCATCCTGCCGCACCACACCAAGTGGGCCGGCCTGTTCGAGAACCTGAAGTACGTGGTCATCGACGAGCTGCACTACTACACCGGCGTCTTCGGCTCGCACGTGGCCAACGTGCTGCGCCGCCTGAAGCGCGTATGCGCCTTCTACGGCGCGCGGCCGGTCTTCATCATGAGCTCGGCCACCATCGCCAACCCCGCCGAGCTGGCCGCGAAGCTGATCGAGGAGGAGGTCGTGCTGGTCGACCGCAGCGGCGCGCCGCGCGGCGAGAAGTTCCTGGTCTTCTTCAACCCGCCGGTGGTCAACCGGCCGCTGGGCATCCGCCGCTCCTACGTGTCCATGGCCCGCGAGATCGCCGGCGTCCTGCTGCGCCACGGGCTGCAGGCGATCGTGTTCGCCAACTCGCGGCTGATCACCGAGATCCTGGTCAAGTACCTGAAGAGCGACTTCGAGAAGACGGTGCAGGAGCGGGGCACGGTGCGCGGCTACCGCGGCGGCTACCTGCCCGCCCAGCGCCGCGAGATCGAGCGCGAGCTGCGCGCCGGCAGGATCCGCGCCGTGGTGGCCACCAACGCCCTGGAGCTGGGCATCGACATCGGCTCGCTCGACGCCGCCGTCCTCGCCTCCTACCCCGGCTCCATCTCCTCGACCTGGCAGCGCCTGGGCCGAGCCGGCCGCCGCGGCAGCCCGGCGCTGGGCGTGCTGGTCGCCTCCTCGCTGCCCATCGACCAGTACATCGTCAGCCACCCCGAGTACTTTTCCGGCCAGTCGCCCGAGGTGGGGCGCATCAACCCCGACAACCTCACGCTGCTGGTCGACCACGTCAAGTGCGCCGCCTTCGAGCTGCCCTTCGCCCAGGGCGACCGCTTCGGCGGCGAGGACCTGGGGGAGATCCTCTCCTACCTGGCCGAGCAGCAGCTGCTGCTGGCCAAGGACGGCAAGTGGTTCTGGACGGCGGAGGGCTATCCCGCCGACGCCGTCAGCCTGAACCGCGTCACCTCCGACAACTTCGTGGTCGTCGACCGCACGGAAGGGGAGCGGGTGATCGCCGAGGTCGGCTTCAGCGACGCCCTGGAGACGCTGCACCCCAAGGCCATCTACATCCTGGAGGGGGAGCAGTACGTGGTCGAGGAGCTGGACTACGAGAACCGCAAGGCCTTCCTGACGCGCTCCAACGCCGACTACTACACCGACTCCATCACCTACACCAAGATCCAGGTGCTCGACGTGTTCGACGAGACGCGGCGCAAGAACGTGAATTTCTCCTACGGCGACGTGCACGTCTTCTCCCAGGTGGTGGGCTTCAAGAAGCTGAAGTTCTTCACCATGGAGAACGTCGGCGCCGGCGAGCTGCAGCTACCGCAGCAGGAGATGCACACCACCGGCTTCTGGCTGACGGTGAAGAACGACGTGCTGCGCAGCCTCGACTTCGCCAACGAGGAGAAGATCGAGGCGGTGGCGGGCATCGCCTACCTGGCGCGGCAGATCAGCCCGGTGATCCTGCTCTGCGACGCCCGCGACGTCGGCGTGGCCATCGAGGACAACCTGACCAAGGAGCCGCTGCACCCCGGCGCGCTGAAGGCGCTGCTGGCCGCGCCCGCCGGCGCCGCCTTCGCCGACCGCTTCGAGCCCAACATCTTCATCTTCGACCGCTACCCGGGAGGCGTGGGCTTCTCCGCGACCCTGTACGAGAAGGCCGGGCCGCTGCTGGAGAAGGCGCTGGAGATCATCGAGGCCTGCCCCTGCCCCAACGGCTGCCCCTCCTGCATCGGCCCGGCCATCCGCGCCGGCACCGATCCCAAGGCGGCGGCACGCTTCATCCTCAAGCTGCTCCTGGAGCGGCTGGACAACTGAGCGCCGCGGCGGCGCCCCCTTGTAAATTTTTTTTCTTCCCCGTACAATCTTCCCGCTCTCACCAAGGAGGAGGCACATGAAAAAAGCGATCGTCCTCGTTTCCCTGCTGCTGCTGGCCTCGGGCCTGTGCGCCGCCGGCACCGGCACGAACCTGGTCCTGAACCTCGGCGTCATGACCGACGACGGTTTTACCTTCGACCCGTTCATCTGGACGGCCGGGCTCGAGCTGGACCTGCAGCTCGGCAAATACCTGATGCTCAGCCCCGAGGTGACGCTGGCCCAGAACGGCTTCAAGTTCAAGGAGTTCCTGCTCTTCCCGGGCGCCGTACTGAACTTCACCCCCGGCAGCTTCTTCGTCGGCGGCGGACTGGTGAAGGGCATCTACATCGGCAGCGGCCAGGCCTTCGTTGCCGACGATTTCTCCCTGAAGCTCAACGCCGGCTTTCTTACCGAGAACCTCAAGCTGACCGCCTACGCCATCACCACCTTCGACAACCTGTTTAGCGATATGCTGGTCGGGGCCTCGCTGGGCTTCCGCTTCTAGGCGCGGGGAGTTCGGCGGGCCGCGGGCCCGCCGGGGAGGACTTGATGCGACGACAGGCACTGCTCTTGGCCCTGGTCGTGGCCCTGTGCGGCCCGCTGGCGGCGAAGGGACCGATCCTCAAGGTCAAGGTGCGGACGGCCAACGTCCGCTCCGCCGCCGACGCCGCGGCCCCGGTCATCGCCCGCGTGGGCATGGACACGCTGCTGGAATCGCTGGGCCGCGACGGCGCCTGGTACCGCATCCGCGCGACCAACGACGCCGGGAGGGTGGTCGCCGGCTTCATCCACAACAGCGTCGTCGACGTCGTGGACCGCGGCGGCGAGGAGCGCGGGGCGTTGCCCGCGGCGGCCCGCAACCGGGAGGCGGCCCGGGAGCCCCGGTGGCGCGCCGTCGGCGGCCCCAAGCTGCTGGCCGGGTTCACCCTGGCCGGGGTGTCCATCCCCCAGCCGCTCTTCCTCGGCACCATCAAGAGCACGCGGGCCGGTTTCGCCGCCGGCGCGGGATTTGAGACCGGCGGTCGCCTCGCCCTCGAGCTCGACTTCATGGTCGCCTCCGGTGGGGCCGTCTTCAAGATGGCCGCCGATCCAAGCAGCAAGAAACGGGTCACGTTCGTCTCAGGCGCCGTCTCCCTGCCGCTCCTGGTCAAGGCGCGCCTCCTGCGCGGGACCGCTCCTTTTCTCCTGGCCGGAGGCGAGGCCGGCTACCTGTTGAGCCACAAGACCGTGAGCAGCGACGTGGCCGGCAACGAGGCGACGGAGGACAACATCGCCGAAGTGAACCGGCTGCTGTTCGGCCTGGTGTTCGGCGGCGGCGTGGAACTGCGCGCCGGCGCCATGGACCTGCTGCTGGAGGCACGCTACCGCATCGGCCTGAACAACATGATCAAGGAGCCCGAGCCGGGGGAGTCGATGAAGTACACGGCGCTGATGTTCATGGCGGCGCTGAGGTTCTGAAGGGGATCCCGCAAGCCGAGGGCGCCATCCCGGCCAAAACAGAATTCTGCGGCCCAGGATAGCCCCCAGTGCTGATTTCTGGCGGCGAGCATAGTCGTTTCTGAAAAAATCAGAAAATAGTTGTTGACAGCGAGAAGGATCGATGTTATATTAACCATATGGTTAAACCAAACGGTTGGTTAAATGAAAAAAGATAAAAACCCAGGCAGGGAAAAGATCCTCCT
>DAHVOV010000018.1 GCA_027318645.1 Candidatus Aminicenantota bacterium | reverse complement strand
GTCGCGCCAGCCCGCGGGCGTCGCCGGTGCGGCGGCCGGCTTGGGCGGCGGAGGAGGCGGCGGCGGTGCGGCCGCCTTCTCCACCGGCCGCGGCGCCGGGGCGGCCGGCTTCTCGATGACCGGCGGCGCGGCGGGCTTGGGCGCCACCTTGATCTCGGGCATCACCACGGTCATGGCGGGGGGCGGCGGCGGTGGGGGCGGGGCGGCCGGCTTGGCCGTCGGCGCCGCCGGCTTGCGGGCCGTGCCCAGGCCCAGTCCCGACAGCGTGTCCTCGAACTTGCGGGCGATCTCGTCCTCGATGCGGCGCATCTCCTTCTGCACGCCCTCGCGCTTGGGCTGCGGCTGCGCCTTCAGCCCGTCCAGGCTGGCGTCGATGCGCTGCTGGGAGGCGGCGGGCGCCGACGCTTGGTGCGCGGCCGGAGCGGCGGGCTTCTTCGCCCCGCGCAGGCTGTCGAGGTCGAATGTCGGCTCGGCGATGCGCGTGCGCCCCAGGTCCGGCTTCGCCGGCGCCGGCGGCTTGAGTGGCACGGTCAGGCCGGGATCGGGCCGCCGCGGCGTAGGCGGCGGCGCGGCCGGCTTGGGCGCGGCGGCCTTGCCGTCGCCCAGGTCGATCTCGAAGGAGGGCACTTGCTCGATCTTCTGGATGATGTCGCCGAAGATGTCGGCCGAGCTCAGCTTGTCGCCCTCGTCCTCGAACTTCGGGGCCGGGATCTTGGCCGTGTCGAACTGCGGCACGCGCGTCGACGACGCGCCGACGGGCTGCAGGTCGGCCTCCGACATGCCGAGCAGCTCCAGCACCCGCTTGCGCAGCCGCTCCTTCTCCAGCGGCTTCTCGAAGAAATCGTTGGCGCGGTACTGGGTGGTCGCCTGGTGGCGGTACTCCAGCCCCTTGTAGATGGCGCTGATGATGATGATCTTGATCCCCGGGTGCTCCTGGGAAACGGCCAGCGACAGGTTGAAGCCGTGGAAGCGCGGCAGCATGGCCGCCGTGATCATCAGGTCGAAATGGCGGTCGCGCAGCAGCTGCTTGGCCGCCTCGCCGTCGCTGGCGATGGCCACCTCGAACGCCGGCGCGTGGAAGAGCTCCTTGATGGCCTGGATCGTCGACTCGTCGTATTCAACCAGCAGGATGTTCTTGCTCATGTCCCTCTCCTCGCGGTCCGCACCCCGTCCCGGGAGGCCTCCCTACAGGATCGATTTGCCGGCATATTTCTCGAACATGCGGATCTTGTCCCGCACTTTGAAGGTCACGGGCATGTTGATCAGGGCCAGCAGGAAGCCGCCGACGAAGAAATGGAAAGTGCGCTGGAACGGCATGCCCAGCAGCGTGATCACCAGGCCGAAGACGGCGATCAGCTCGGCGAAGGCCAGCAGCACGATGTCGATGGCCCGCCAGCGCCGCAGCAGGGCGGCCAGGGTGAAGTCGTCGCGCACCAGCCGCGGCGAGAAATAGATGGTCTTGCGCACGGCCAGCACGGCGATGATCAGCACGATGGCCACGATGTTCAGGACGTTCCAGGCGTCGCGCACCGCCGGCGCGGTCCGCGGCGGCGGCGGGACGAGGTAGGCCACCAGGGCGTAGGCGACGATCGACGCCAGCATGGCCAGGCAGATGACCATCGTCGTCCGCGACTCGCGGCGGATGTGCTCCCTCTCTATCTGTTGCTTCTCGAATTCTGCCAGCATGGGATTGCTTTACCATATCTTTCCCTTGATTGTCAATAAGCCGCGCGCCGCGGCCGGCCGCCGCGGCGCCGGCGGCTGGCGTTTGACTTTTGGCCGGGTTCGGGCTATAAATAAGGGCATCATGTGCGGCGTCCTGGGAATTTTTTCCACCGAAGCGGTCATCGGCCCGATGTACACCGGGCTGCTGACCCTGCAGCACCGCGGCCAGGACTCGGCCGGCATCCTGACCTACGACGGCCGCTACCACGTGAAGAAGGGCAACGGCCTGGTGCGCGACATCTTCGCCGAGCGCCACATCGAGCGCCTCAAGGGCGCGGTCGGCCTCGGCCACACCCGCTACCCCACCGTGGGCGAAGGCACCGGCGAGGACGCCCAGCCCTTCTGGCTCAACCATCCCTACGGCATCGCCGCCGCCCACAACGGCAACGTGGTGAACTTCTTCGAGCTCAAGAAGGAGCTCTTCGAGAAGTCGCACAAGATCATCAACTCCAACTGCGATGTCGAGGTCATCCTCAACGTGTTCGCCGAGGCCCTGGAGCGGACGGCCAGGGGCGAGATCACCCCCGATGCCGTGTTCGCCGCCGTCCGCCAGGTCTACCGGCGGGTGAAGGGCTCCTATTCCGTCGTCTGCCACATCGCCGACCGGGGCATGGTCGGCTTCCGCGATCCCTACGGCCTGCGGCCGCTGCTCTTCGGCGTCGACCGCCGGCAGATGGTGCCGGCCTTCGCCTTCGCCTCCGAGAGCGTCACCCTCGACCTGCTGGGCTTCGGCGACATCCGCGACGTGCCGCCGGGCTCGGCCATCTTCATCGACCAGAACCGCACCCTGCACGAGCGCACGCTGCAGACGGCGCCCTTCCGCCCCTGCATCTTCGAGTACATCTACTTCGCCCGCCCCGACTCCTACCTCAACGGCATCAACGTCTACCAGGCGCGCGTCGACCTGGGCCGCAAGCTGGCCCGCCGCATCCAGAAGAGCGGCATGGAGATCGACGTGGTGGTGCCCGTGCCCGACTCCTCGCGGCCGGCGGCCATCGAGATCGCCCGCATCCTCAAGCTGAAGTACCGCGAAGGGCTGGTCAAGAACCGCTACATCGGCCGCACCTTCATCATGCCCGGCGACCACGTGCGCCAGCGCACCATCCGCCAGAAGCTCAACCCCATCGCCGACGTCTTCCGCGACCAGAACGTGCTGATCGTCGACGACTCCATCGTCCGCGGCAACACCTCGCGCTCCATCATCCAGATGGTGCGCCAGGCCGGCGCCCGCAGCGTCAGCTTCGTCTCCTATTCCGCCCCCCTCACCCACCCGTGCGTCTACGGCATCGACATGCAGACCCGCTCGGAGTTCATCGCCAGCGGACTGGGCGACGCCGAGGTCGCCGCGCGCATCGGCGCCGACCGCGTCCTCTTCCAGGACATCCGCGACATGGTGCAGGCGGTGCGCCGCCAGAACCCGGCCATCCGCACGTTCTGCACCGCCTGCTTCTCGGGGGAATACCCCACCCGCGACGTGTCGCGCGGCTACCTGGAGCAGATCGAGCAGGAGCGCGAGCAGCTGAAGCTGAAGCAGAAGGACCTGGCGCTCACGTTCTGATGGAACGCCACCTGCCGATCTCCGGTTCGCTCGGCGAGCTCGACGTCGCCTCCATCCTGGCCCTCATGCACCGCCAGGCGCTGGACGGGCGGCTGAAGGTCAGCGCCGCGCGCTTCACCAAGACGGTATGGCTGCAGGAGGGCTGCGTCGTCTTCGCCCAGTCGACCCTGGCCGACGACGCGCTGGGCAGCTACCTGCTCGGGCGCGGCGCCATCGACGCCGCCGAGCTGGAGAAGGCGCGCCGGCGCATGCAGAAGAACCACTGCCGCCTGGGCCGGGCGCTGATGGAGATGGGGAGGCTCACCCCCGAGCGCCTGTGGAGCGAGGTCGGCGGCCAGATGCGCGCCATCGTCTTCTCCCTGTTCCCGCTGGGCGTCGGCCGCTACGACATCCTGCACCCGGTCGCCGAGGCCCGCGAGAGCATCCAGCTGCGCCTGCCGGTCCCCGAGGCCATCCTGGAAGGGGTGCGCGCCATCCGCGACGAGGATTTCGTCGCCAGCCGCTTCGAGCCGGGCATGGCCCTATACCCGGCGCCGGCCGGCATCGTCCCCGGCGCGGAGCTGAAGCCCCACGAGGCCCACGTCCTCTCGCTGGTCGGCCCCGGCACGACGCTGGAGGAGGTCGTCGAACGCAGCGAGCTGCTGCGCTTCGACACGCTGAAGGTGCTCTACGCCCTGCGCGTCCTGGGGCGGGTCAGCGACCGCCGCCAGCCGGGGCGGGCCCCCACCCCCCACGCGGCGGTCCCCGCCTCCTTCGCCTCCTTCGACGAGGCCCTGCAGAGCTACAACGCCAAGTTCGAGTACATCTACCGCGTGCTCTCCAAGGAGATCGGCCCGGTGGCGCACGCCATCCTCGTCGACTCCATCACCGCCGTGGTCGACTCGATCCCCCCCTGCTTCCGCTCGCTGGAGATCCGCGCCGACGGCCGCCTCGAGGAACGGTCCGTCCTCAAGGGCGTCTGGCACGAGGACTTCGCCGGCAGCGGCGGCGATTTCCTGCGCGGCCTGGAGGAGATCCTCTACGCCGAGATCTTCGCCGTCAAGCGCCACCTGGGCCGCGAGCACGAGAGCCTGATCCTGCAATGGATCCGCAATCCCGGAAACTGACCCGCCTGCGGCTGCAGCTGGCCTTCCTGGCGCTGCTGTTCGCCCTGCTGCTCCTGGCCGGCGCATGAGGGCCGTCGTCCAGATCCTCGGGCCCACCGGCGCGGGCAAGAGCCGCGCGGCGCTGGCCGTCGCCCGCGCCGTGAACGGCGAGGTCATCTCGGCCGACTCGGTCCAGGTGTACCAGGGGTTCGACATCGGCAGCGACAAGCTGCCCGCCGGCGAGCGCGGCGGCATCCCCCACCACCTGATCGACATCATCCCCGACTGCGCGCAGTTCAACGCCAGCCGCTTCCTGGAGCTGGCCTTTGCCGCCGCCGAGGGGATCTGGTCGCGCGGCCGCGTGCCGGTGGTCTGCGGCGGCACCGGCCTCTACCTGCGCGTCATGATGCAGGGCATCTTCCCCGAGAGCCGCCGCGAGGGCCGCCGCGAGGAGCTGCGCCGCCGCGGCGAGGAGCAGGGCTGGGACGCGCTGCACGACGAGCTGCGGCGCATCGATCCCGTCTACGCCGCCCGGGTCAGCGTCCGCGACCACGTGCGCCTGGTGCGCGCCCTGGAGATCCACCTCGACAGCGGCCTCAGCCCCAGCGAGGCCTTCCGCGCCAGCCAGTCGCCCTTCGCCGGCTGCCGCTTCGTCCGCGTCGGCCTGCAGCTGGAGCGGGCGGCGCTCTACCGCGCCATCGACGCCCGCGTCGACCGCATGCTGCGCGCCGGCCTGGTCGACGAGGTGCGCGCCCTGCTGCGCCGGCACCGGAGCGGCTGCCCGCCGTTCCGCGCCCTCGGCTACAAGGAGGTGCTGGCCATGCTGCGCGGCGAGGCCGACCTGGCCGCGACGCGCGAGCTGATCCAGCGCCATTCGCGGCAGTTCGCCAAGCGCCAGCTCACCTGGTTCCGCCGGGAAACGGACATCCGCTGGCTCCCCGCCGGCGACCTGGACTCCGTCGTCGCCTTCGTGCGCCAATGCCTGCCGA
>DAHVOV010000004.1 GCA_027318645.1 Candidatus Aminicenantota bacterium | reverse complement strand
CCCAGGCGGCCAGCATGAGCGCAGGCGAGCCGAGCTCCCTGGCCACGCTGGCCGGGTTGATGAAGATCCCCGAGCCGATCATTGTGCCGACGACGATGCCCACGAGGCTGAACAGGCCCAGGACTCGCGGCAGCTCAGACGGTTCGCCAGGGACCTGTGGGGCGGCTTTTTCCATGGGCATCACGCTACAACAAACGAAGGGGCTTTGCAATACGGGGCGACGCGCCGGGAAAATGTCATCGCAGAGCATCGAAGGTCCGCATGCGGCTTTCCAGGAAAACCTCTCAGTCCGTCGAGGTTCCACTTAAGGCTTTCCAGGAAAACCTTCCAGCCCGTCGAGGTTCCACGTACCACGTACCACGTTCCACGTTGAAGGCATTGCCCGACTTGGCGGACGGCAATCGGCACTACGGATGAAAATGAACTCGGCACACGGCTATTCAAGGATTCTACAACGGGATAAACGAATCCTGGCCTAGATAGGAACTTTCAGACCGACGGTCCTTCAAGGTGCCACGTTCCACGTACCACGTACCACGTTGAAGGCATTGCCCGACTTGGCGGACGGCAAATGGCAAACGGCACATAGCGATAGCACATACAGCCATTTTGACGTATCACGAATAACCGCAACAATTAATTCTTCGAATTCATTAGTTCGCCATTCCCTGGCTTTCAACATGGAACGTGGTACGTGGTACGTGGAACCTCGACGGACTGTGAGGTTTTGGTCCTAAAACGGTATGTGGTACGTGGAACCTCGACGGACTGGGAGTTTTATTTTAAATGTTATGGGCACATGGACCCTCGATGCTCTCGGCGCGTGTCGTCCCGGTCGTGCGCCGCACCCCAAGCTCAGGTCTCTTCCAGCCGGCCTCCGTGCAGGAGAAAGCGCTTGTCCGTGAGCTGGGCCAGCTGCGGGTTGTGGGTGGCGATGACGGCGCTCAGGCCGCGCTCGCGGATCAGGCGCTGGAGCACGGCGAAGACGGCCTCGCCGGTCTTCCAGTCGAGGCTGCCGGTCGGCTCGTCGGCCAGCAGCAGCCGCGGGGCGTTGAGCAGGCTGCGGGCGATGGCCGCCCGCTGCTTCTCCCCTCCCGAGAGCTGGTAGGGCATGGCGTCGAGCCTGTCGCCCAGCCCGACCTCGGCCAGCAGCGCGCCCGCCTCGTCGAGAGCCTGGCGCCTGCGGAAGGCCTGCACCAGCCCGGGCGCGGCGACGTTCTCGCGCACGGTCAGCTCGGGCATCAGGTAGTGGAACTGGAAGACGAAGCCGATGTCGCGGTTGCGAAAGGCGGCCAGGCGCCGGCGGCCGAACGAGGCGAGCTCCTCGCCGTCGAAGCGGATGCGGCCCTGGTCGGGCTCGTCCAGCGACCCCAGCAGGTGCAGCAGGGTGCTCTTCCCCGAGCCCGAGGCGCCGGTGATCGAGACCACGCGGCCGCGCTCGACCGCCAGCGAGAGCCCGCGCAGGATGACCAGGCGTTCGCGGTCGGGCTGGACGAAACTCTTCACGATCTCCTGCGCTTCCAGGATCAGGTCGGCCATCGCTCCTCCTCAGCCGTTGTCCGCGCGGGGCAGCACGGCGATGACCGCCTCCAGCCGCGGCAGCCAGTAATCGTTCAGCGTCTCCAGGCGCACCCAGGCCCCGCTGCTGGGCGCGTGCACGAAGCGTCCCTCGCCGAGGTAGATGGCCGTGTGCCATGACCTCTTCAGGCGGAAGGCCAGGATGTCTCCCGGCCCGGCCTGGCGCAGGCGGACCGCCCCCTCGAGCCGCGCCTGCTCGCGGGCGCTGCGCGGCAGGCGGATGCCGAAGCAGCCGTACACGTAGTGCACCAGCCCGCTGCAGTCGAAGCCGTCGATGTCGCCGCCGCCGTAGGCGTAAGGCAGGCCGGCCAGGCTGAGGGCCAGGGCCGCGATCTGGCGGCGCATGGCCGCGCGCGGCGGCGGCTCGGTGCGCACCGCGCAGGCGGCCAGCGCCGCCAGCAGCGCCAGCAGCGCCGCCGCTCGCGGGGCACGGGGGAACAGCGGGTGAAGGCCTAGGGCTCTCGCGCGCACGGGTCCTCGTCGGGCGGCGGGGAAATGCGAAAGGGGGGACTCGAACCCCCAGGCCTTGCGGCATCGGATCCTAAGTCCGACGTGTCTACCAGTTCCACCACTTTCGCGGCCGCCCCGGGCGAAAATATCACCAATCGCCGGGGAAGTCAATTCCCCGGCGAAGCACAGGGAAGTCAAAGGAAAACCAGAGGGAAGAATGAGGGAAGAGAGAGTGGGAAAAGCCTTTTCAGAAATTCTTTCCCACTTTGTCTTCCCTCTGCCTTTCCCTCTGTCTTCCCTATTTCTTCCCTGGAGAACCCTGCGCCGTCCGCCAAGTTCTGCTCATTGCGGCTGCTATCACTGCCACGATCACTATCACTACTGAAAGCATAATGTCCCATACCGCAAGTTTGACATTGACAACGTCTTTTGCTATGGTGAAGGCAACATGTCACTCGGGAGGTAGCGATGTCAAGAAAAACCGTCGGAGCAAGCCGGACCGTCGTGACGCTGTTCCTGGCCGCGGGGCTGCTGGCCTGCCTGGGCCTGGCGGGCTGCCGCATGCAGAGCCAGGAGATCCACAAGGAGGTCGGCCGTCTGGAGAAGATCAAGGCCGCCGGGAAGATCGTCGTCGGCACCAGCGCCCCCTATCCCCCGTACGAGTTCCGCCTGCTCCCCGAGTTCGACAGCGAGATGGTGGGCATCGACATCGACATCGCCGAAGCCATCGCCTCCG
>DAHVOV010000002.1 GCA_027318645.1 Candidatus Aminicenantota bacterium | reverse complement strand
CTCGCGCCTTCGGCCAGGGAATGGTTGGTCTGGGCGACCTGATGGCTTGCTGAAGATATTTCATCCGCCACGCCGGCGATGGAATCGATGGCGACCTGGGCTTTGCGCAGGGCTCCTCGAGTCATGGCGCCGGCGCCGAGGGTGGCCAAAACCAGGAACACGCCCATGGTCCTGGTCATGTTCTCCTGCAGCTTCTCGCGGATGGGGGCGTGGCGCTCCTTGCCGCCCGCCCACAGGCGGTCGAGCTTGGCCTGGGCGGCCTCCAGCGGCTTGGCCGGCAGGTCGGCGAAGCCGTTCTTGCGGCAGAAATCGGTCATGTGCACGCCGGCGATGCGGCCGAAGGTGGCCGCGTCCTGCAGCGAGTTGGTGCCCAGGCGGTTGGCGCCGTGCAGCGAGAGGCAGGAGGCCTCGCCGGCGGTGTACAGCCCCTTCACCGCCTGGCCGGCGGCGTCCTTCAGCACCTCGGTGCGCACGTTGGCCGGGATGCCGCCCATCGAGTAGTGGGCCGTGGGCTGGATGGGCACGGGATCGGTGATCGCGTCGACCTTCAGGTAGTTGAGCGCCAGGTCGTGGATCTGCGGCAGGCGCGACAGGATCTTCTCCCGGCCCAAGTGGCGCAGGTCGAGGTAGACGTAGTCCTGGCCGTGGATGCCGCGTCCCTCGTTGATCTCGGTCTGCTCGGCGCGCGAGACAACGTCGCGCGGCGCCAGCTCCATCTTGGCCGCCGCGTAGGTCTTCATGAAGCGCTCGCCCTGGTCGTTGACGATGTAGGCGCCCTCGCCGCGGGCCGCCTCGGAGAGCAGGATGCCGTGCTTGTAGAGGCCGGTGGGGTGGAACTGCACGAACTCCATGTCCTCCAGCGGCAGCCCGGCCTCGAGCACCAGGGCCACGCCGTCGCCGGTGTTGGCGTGGGCGTTGGAGGTGACCTTCCAGGCGCGGCCGTAGCCGCCGGTGGCCAGCAGCACCGCCTTGGCGTGGAAGACGTGCAGCCCGCCCTCGCGGATGTCCCAGGCCGCCAGGCCGCGGCAGACGTCGTCCTTCATCAGCAGCGACAGCACCTGGAACTCGCTGAAGAACAGGACGTTGTGCTGCAGGCACTGCTCGTAGAGGGTGTGCAGCAGCACGTGGCCGGTGATGTCCTGGGCGAAGCACGCCCGCGGGGCGGAGTGGCCGCCGAAGGGGCGCTGGTTGATGCGGCCGTCCTCGGTGCGCGAGAAGGGCACGCCCATGTGCTCGAACTCGTAGACGGTCTTCAGCGCCTCGTTGACGAAGCGCTCGATGATGTCCTGGTCAGCCAGGTAGTCGCTGCCCTTGATGGTGTCGAACATGTGCGCTTCCAGCGAGTCCTCGCTGACGTTGGCCAGGGCGGCGGCGATGCCGCCCTGGGCGCCCCCCGAGTGCGAGCGCGTCGGGTAGACCTTGGTGACGACGGCGGCGGTCATGCCGTTGCGGGCCACCTCCAGGGCGGCGCGCAGGCCGGCCAGGCCGGCGCCGACGATCACGGCGTCGATCTTGTGGTATTTGCGGGCTTCTTCGATCTTCATGGTGTCGCTCCTTCAGGCCAGCTTCATGGTGTACAGCTTGACGATGGTCAGGGTGCCGACGAAGAGCAGCGCCACCCCGACGGTCACCAGCAGGCCGTACCAGACCAGCCGCCAGAACTTGCTGCGCGTGTAGTCCTCCAGGACCGACCAGATCCCGTTCAGCCCGTGGTACAGGGCGGTGACCAGGAAGGCGAACTGCAGCAGCGGGAACCACCAGCTCTGCGCCCGCTCCAGCACCTGGCGGTAGGAGACCGAGCGCGTCTGGGTCAGGAAGTGGTAGGTGACAAAGTGGAACAGCAGCAGGATGAAGAGGATGACGGCCGAGATGCGCTGCAGCAGCCAGGCCACGGCGCCGGCGCGCGACGTCTGCTTGAAGTTCTTGTCCATCGTGCCCTCCTAGAACGCGTGGCGCAGCAGCAGGAAGGAGCCGAGCGCCCACAGGACGAAGGCCGCGGCGACCAGGGCGACGAACAGCTTCTTGTGCGCCAGCGAGCCCTTGAAGAAGTCGACGATGACGATGCGCACGCCGTTGAAGGCGTGGAACAGGATGACGCCCCACAGGCCGACCTCCAGCAGCTTGAACAGCGGGCTGCTCAGGAAGGCCATGACGTCGTTGAACGTCCGCTCGCCGTAGGTCAGGGTGTGGATGACCCAGATGTGCAGGCAGAGGTAGAAGATCAGCGCCAGCCCGGCCAGCCGGTGCAGGATCCACGCCCAGGAGCCGACGAAATTGTAATAGGTGAAATCATAGAAACGAGTTCTCTTGTACAATCTGCTCCTCCTTCTCGGAAAATGCGAAAAAACATTGTAATCTTTTGAAAATCCAACTGCAACCGCCCATTTGACTTTTATGGGGAAAAAAAATATTTTATCATCATGAGCCCCGCGCCGCCGGCATCCCCGCACCCCGATGCCCTCGCATTGGGCCACATGCTCGACAAGAACCTGTGGCTGGTGCGCATGCGCTGGGTCTACCCGGTCTTCCTCATGGCCTTCTTCCAGGCCTACCGCTTCCTGGCCCGGCATTCGCCCATCCGCCAGCTGGACGCGCTGCTGGTGTTCCTGCTGCCGCTGGCCGCCAACCTGCTCTTCCGGCTGGTCATCCGCCGCCGCCAGCGCAGCGCCCCGCCGCCGGGCTATGACGACTGGGCGCGGCTGGCCTCGCGGCAGCTCGACGCCGACCTGGCCGTCCTGGCGCTGACCGTCTTCTTCTCCGGCGGCCTGCACAGCCCGGTGATCGCCCTGATGATGCTCGCCATCGTCATTTCCACCTTCCTGGCCGGCTACCGCAAGGCGCTGGGCCACACCGTCGCCGCCATGGTCCTGCTCCTGGCCATCGCCCTGCTGCAGGATGGGCGGGGCTTCTTCTCCGGCCCCATGGTCACCGACTGGCTGGCCTTCTGCTTCATGTTCGTCTTCACCTACTTCGTCTCCGGCCACCTCTCCCGCAACCTGCGCCGCAACGAGGAGCTGCTGCGCGACCTGCTGCGCCAGTCGCGCGAGCTGTCCGTGACCGACGGCCTCACCGGCCTCTACAACCAGATGCACTTCTTCGAGCTGCTGGAGCGCGAGACGCGCCAGGCGCAGCGCCCCGGCAACGGCTACGCCCTGGTCATCTTCGACGTCGACCACTTCAAGAACTTCAACGACCGCAACGGCCACCTGCGCGGCTCGCAGACGCTGCGCGCGGTCGCCGAGCTCATGCGCCGCAAGTTCCGCTCGACCGACCTGCTGGCCAAGTACGGCGGCGACGAATTCGTCGTCATCCTGCCCGGGACCGACAAGGTCGGCGCCTACCTGGCCGCCGAGCGGCTGCGCGAGGGCGTCGAGAAGCAGGCGTTCCCCGGCGCCGAGACCCAGCCGCTGGGCCGGCTCACCATCTCCATCGGCCTGGCCGCCTGCCCCGAGCACGGCGCCGGCGCCGACGAGGTCCTCAACCACGCCGACAAGGCGCTCTATTTCGCCAAGGACACGGGGCGCAACCGCACCGTCATCTACCATGAAGACATCGAGAAGGAGGCCGAATGACCGCGCCGGATGCAGGCCGGACAGGGGGCGCCGCCCTGGCTGAGCGCGCCAGCGGCCTGCTGCTGCACGTCACCTCGCTGAGCGGCGGCCTGCCCTGCGGCACCCTGGGCCGCGCCGCCGAGGAGTTCGCGGGCTTCCTGGCCGACAGCGGCCAGTCCTTCTGGCAGCTCCTGCCCCTGGGCCCGGTGTGCCCGCACTGGCAGTTCTCCCCCTACTCCTCGCCGTCGGCCTTCGCCGGCAGCGAGATGCTGATCGACCCCCAGGGGCTGCGCGAGCGCGGCTGGCTCGGCGCCGGAGACATTCCCGCCCCCGGCGTTGCCGGCGACTTCT
>DAHVOV010000330.1 GCA_027318645.1 Candidatus Aminicenantota bacterium | reverse complement strand
ATGCAGAACATCTCCACCCCGCAGGCCAGGCCCCGCTCGAAGCCCTTCTCGTTGAGAACCAGGCCGGAGAGGATGGCGTTGGGATTCTTCTTGCCGTTCCGGGCGTAGTGGGCGAAAAGGTCGTCCGTGTCGGCCATCTGGGGCACCTTCTCCTTGTGGACGAAGGAGCCGATCTGGATGATGTCGATCCCGCTGTCCATCAGGGCATCGATCCATTGGATCTTCTGTTCAGTGGGAACGGTCTTCTTCTCGATCTGGAAGCCGTCGCGCAAGCCGACCTCGTGGATGATGATCTCGTTCATCGAGCGTTCTCCCTGTTCATCTGCCCGTTGCCATGCGGCTTCCCGGGAACTACAACTTCGCGGCGATCGCCTCGGCCATCTCCAGGGTCTTGTTGGCGCCGCCCATGTCATAGGTGCGCACCTTGCCCTCAGCGATGACCGTGGCCACGGCCTTCTCCAGGCGGGCGGCCATGTCCTTCTCGCCGAGCCAGTCGAGCATCATCTTGGCCGCCAGGATGGTGGCGATGGGGTTGACCTTGTACTGCCCGGCGTATTTGGGCGCGGAGCCGTGGGTGGGCTCGAAGACGGCCAGCTTCTCGCCGATGTTGCCCGAGCAGCCGAAGCCCAGGCCGCCGACCATCTGGGCGCAAAGGTCGGAGATGATGTCGCCAAACAGGTTGGTGGCCACCAGCACCCCGTATTTCTCGGGATTCTTCAGCAGCCACATGCAGATGGCGTCGACGTTGGCGTCGTCCATCTGCACATCGGGGTAGTCCTTGGCCACCTGCTTGGCGATATCGAGGAAGAGCCCCTCGGTGGCGCGCACCACGTTGGCCTTGTGGATGACCGTGACCTTGGGATACTTGAACTTGCGGGCGTATTCGAAGGCGGCGCGGATGATGCGCTCGGAGCCCTTGCGGGTGTTGATCTTGCAGGTGAGGGCGAACTGGTCGCCGGGCAGGTCCTTGAAGGCGGCGAACGGCTTGGAGATCTTGGCCAGGACTTCCGAGAGCTCGGCCGGCACCGGGTTGAACTCCACGCCGGCATAGAGGCCCTCGGTGTTCTCGCGGAAGACCACCAGGTCGATGTTCTCCTTGTAGTTCAGCGGGTTGCCGTGATAGGCATGGCAGGGGCGCAGGCAGGTATAAAGGTCGAACAATTGGCGCATGCGCACGATCGGCGAGCGGTAGACCAGCCCCTTGCCCTTCAACTCGGGGACCAGTTCGGCCTCGGCCGCCTTGACCGGCTTGGAGGTGATGGCGCCGAACATGGCCGCGTCGACGCTCTTGAGCAGGTCGACGGTGCGCTGGGGGAAGGCGTCCCCCTCCTTGCACCAGAATTCCCAGCCGATGTCGCCGTGGATATATTCGGCGTTGAATTTCAGCTTGTCCAGGACGATCCTGGCCGCCTCCAGCACCTCGATGCCGATGCCGTCGCCGGGCAACCAAGCGACCTTGTACTTCTTTCCCTTCGCTTTCTGTCCAGTGGCGCTCATGGGTTCCTCCTTGGCCGACAGTGATTCACTCGGTGTATAACATAGAAAAAAATGAGAGTCAATCGCTCCGCTTTTGGGCTCCGCTCCGGGCACTGAAACCCTGTTTCAGGGGTTTTTCCGCCGCCGCGGGAGCGCGAGCAGGACGGCAAGGGCCGCCAGGGCGACCAGGTACTCGAAGGCAGTAGTGATGCCATGGACGCCGAAGGCCACCAGCGTGGCCGGCTCCCTGGCGAACCCCATCATGACGAGCGCTCCGATCATCCCTCCTTCCCAGACCCCGAACTGGCCCAGGGCGGGGATGGGCAGGGTCGCGACCAGCTCGGTGGCCGAGACGCCGATGACCAGGTCCCAGAGATCGGGATGGGGGCCGGCGATCCCCGCCCCGGCCAGCAGCGATTCGGTCAGCGCGTACAGGGCGGCGTACTTGGCCAGGCGGATGGCGAGCGACACGGCGAAGAGCCGGGCCAGCGCGCCGCCCCGGCGGCTGGCGGCCAGGACCGCGGCCGTGCGCTCCAGGAATGCGGCCACCCGCGCCCAGGCGCCTCCCTCCCGGCCGCGCGCCAGGGCCAGGAAGAGCCGCGCCACCCAGCGCGTCAGCGGCGCCAGCCACCAGGCAGCCGCCAGCGAGGCGGCGAACAGGAGCGCCGCGAAAACCGAGATCCAGCCCAGCGGCAGGCCCGTCGCGGCGTCCAGGCGCACGGCCAGCGCCAGCAGGAGCAGCGGGCCGAGGGTGAGCAGGTCGAGGACGAACGAGACGGCGAAGGTCGCGGCCGCCGACTCGCCGGCCACGGCGAAGCGCCGGCTCATGATCCAGACATAGGAGCCCAGCGAGGCCAGCCGCGCCGGCACCAGGTCGCCGAGGGCGTTCTGCACCGCCGTGGCGCCGAGGACCCGCCCCAGCGCCGGCCTGGGCTCCGGCAGGGCCATGCGGAAGCGCAGGGCCCGCAGCCCGATCCCGGCCAGCGCCAGCAGCGCGTACAGGGCCAGCGGCCAGGGGGATGCCGCCAGAACGCTCCGGGCGAGTCGATCCCACGACAGCCCGCGCATCAGCAGCCAGACGAGGAGCAGCGACACCGCCGCCGGCGCGACGATCGCCCCGAGCCCGCGCCGCGGCGGCGGCCCGGAGCGGCCGCCCGCGACCATCGCGATCAGGGCCGCGCGCCGCCTGCCGGCGCGGCCTTCAGCAGCGGCAGCAGGACGCGGCGCCAGGCGGCGGCGAGCTCGCGGTAGCCTTCGGGGCTGGGATGGACGTCGGGGAGCAGCTCGGGGCGGGCAACGAACAGGGCGTGATGGTCGGCCAGGACCAGGCCGCGCTCGCGCGCGACGGCGCGGATCGTCGGGTTGATCTCGGCCTCGACGCGGGCGCGCGCAGCGGCGTTGAAGTGCCAGCGCACGTCGTTGGGGATGGGCGGGATGGTGGCCAGCAGGACCTGCGGCGTCGAGCCGTCGCGGTTGCGCTGGCGCCCGATGCGGTCGAGTATCGCCTCGAGGTTCCTGCGGAAACGCGGCAGGGGGGTGTCGTGGCTGTCGATGCGCACGTCGTTGGTCCCCAGCTGCAGCAGGACCCATTTCGGCTCGGAGCGCTCGACGATGCGCGAGCGCTCCAGGAAGCCGAGGTATTCGGCAGTGCTGTCGCCCTTGATGCCGGCGTTGATCACCTGCACGCGCAGGCCGTCGCGCTAGAGCATCTCCTTCAGCAGGCGGGGATAGATGTCGGCGGTGATGCTGTCGCCGGCGCACAGGACCACCGGCCGGCCGGTCAGCGCCGGCATGGCCGGCTCGCGGCGGCAGGCGAGCGACAGGAGGTGCAGGACCAGGAGGACGAGCGTGCGCAAGAGCGACTTCACCGTGCTGTCGGCTCCGGGGCCCAGTCGGGAAGGCGGTCGTCGGCTCCCGCCGGCGAGAGCCGCAGCGGCGTGCCGCCCTGCGCCGGGATCACGGCCAGCGACCAGCGGTTGCGCTTCGAGCCGGTGGTGGTCTCGTAGACGATCCAGCGGCTGTCGGGCGACCAGGTGGGGTTGTAATCGTAGCTGTCGTCGCCGGGGGTGACGCGCCGCTTGTCGCGGCCGTCGGGCGCCATGGTCCAGACGTCGCCCTTGCCGTCGGCGACGTCCGACACGTAGGCGATGCGCCGGCCGTCGGGCGACCAGTCAGGCCGGCAGTTCCCCCCCTTGCCGGTGAGTGCGCGGACGCCGGCGCCGTCGATGCCCATGCGGTAGACGTCCCAGCCCAGCTTGTTGCGGGCGAAGGCGACGGCGGCGCCGTCGGGCGAGGCGCTGGGCAGGATGTCGCGCCAGAACCCGCTGGTGAGCTGACGCTCGCGGCGCGTGGCCAGGTCGAGGGAGTAGATGTGCTCGCCGCCGCCCCGGCGCGAGCCGTACAGCACGCCGCGGCCGTCGGCCGTCCAGCAGGGATCATGGAATTCCCCGGCGCCCCGGCTCAGCCGCTCGGCTTCGCCGCCGTCGCGCCGCAGGCGCCAGATGGCGGCGGTCCCCGAGCGCATGGAGCCGAAGGCGATCCAGGCGCCGTCGGGCGAGACGTTGGGATGGAGGTCGTCGGCCTGCGAGCGCGTGAGGCGGGTGCGGGCGCCGCTGGCCAGGTCGAGGGAGTACAGCTGCCAGACGCCGTCGACCCGCGACTGGAAGACGATCGTTCCCGACTGCGGACGGACCGGCGCGGCGCTTGCGGCGGGGAAAACGGGCGCGCCGGTCTCCTTCCCGTGGCGCAGGCCGCCCAGGGCGGCCAGGGCGGCAAGCAGCAGCGCCGCCGGGATGACGAGCGCTAGCGCCGCCGGCCAGGAGAACTTTCCCGCCCCGGTCCCGGGGACCCGCCCGCCGCGCAGAACGGAAACGTCCGTCTTTATCATAAGGAAATTGTACGGGAGCGGCCCGGGAATTGCAATCAGGACGAGCATTTGCTACAATTCGCTTTCCCCGGGGAGAACCGTTTCCATGCCAGCAAAGAAGAAAGCCGATGCCCGCCGCGTGTCCTTCGTCAGCCTGGGCTGTTTCAAGAACACGGTCGACAGCGAGGTGCTGGCCGGGATGCTGCGGGAGCGGGGCATGGAGCTGGTGTCGGAGTACGAGGACCCCGACTGGCTGGTCGTCAATACCTGCGGCTTCATCCGCGACGCCAAGGAGGAGAGCATCCGCGAGATCCTGGCGGCGCTGGAGCGGAAGGAGAGGGGCGAGATCGGCCATCTGGCCGTTTTCGGCTGCCTGATCCAGCGCTACCGCGGCGACCTGGCAAAGACCTTCGCCGGCGCCGACATTCTCTGGGGGGTCAACGACATGCCGGCGCTCGCCGACGCCATCGCCTCCGGGGAGCCGGCCGCGTATCCCGACCGCGCGCTTTTCCTGTACGACGACCGCCACCCGCGCCTGTCCTTCACCACGGCCAACTCCTCGTTCATCAAGATCTCCGAGGGCTGCAACATGGGCTGCAGCTTCTGCGCCATCCCCGCCATCCGCGGCCCCTTCCGCTCGCGTACGATCCCCTCGATCGTGCGCGAGGCCGAGGCGCTGAAGCGGCGCGGCGTGGAGGAGCTGAACCTGGTCTCGCAGAACTCCACCTGGTTCGGCCGGGACCGGGGCGGCCCCGCGCAGCTGCCGGCGCTGCTGAAGGAGCTCGCCGCGCTCGCTTTCCGCTGGCTGCGCGTACTCTACCTGATGCCCGAGGAGGTCACGCCGGAGATCCTCGACGGCTTCGCGCAGCCGACGCTGCTGCCGTATTTCGACCTCCCCTTCCAGCACGTCGCGCCGCGCGTCCTGAAGGGGATGAACCGCGGCGGCGGCCATGAGAAGGACCTACGGCTGGTGCGCGAGATCCGCGGGCGCTTTCCCGGCGCCGTCCTGCGCAGCACCTTCATCGTCGGCTTCCCGGGCGAGAGCGAGGACGATTTCCGCCGCCTGCTCGATTTCGCCGCCGAGGCCTCCCTGGAGCGCATCGGCGTCTTCGCCTTCTCCCCCGAGGAGGGGACGCCCAGCTTCGCGCTCCCCGGCCGCGTCGCCCCCGCCGTCATCGAGGAGCGGAAGGAGCGCCTGCTGGACGTCTCCGACCGCAACCTGCGCCGCTTCAGCAAAAGCCTGAAGGGGCGCACCCTCGACTTCCTGCCCCTGGGCCCCTGGACGCACGACACGACCATCGGCCGCGTCTGGGCCCAGGCACCCGAGGTCGACGGCCACTGCCGGGTCAAGGGCAAGTTCAGCGAAGGCGGCATGTTTCCTGTCCGCATCAGCGGCTTTGAACAAGAGATGCTGCTGGGAGAAAAAGCATGAAAAAGACCGCAATCGCCGTCGCCACCTTCTTCGGCTCGGGCTACCTGCCCATCGCCCCGGGCACATGGGCCTCGGCGTTCACCGCCCTGATCGCCTTTCTCGCCCCCTGGGCCGCCGCCCCCCTGCTCCTGAAGGCGGGCGTCACCGCCTTCATCTTCATCATCGGCATCCCGGCCGCCGCCTACAGCGAGGTCCACTTTGGCCGGCATGATCCCCATCCCTGCGTGATCGACGAGGTGGCCGGGCAGCTGGTCTCCCTGTGGCTGCTGCCGCACCGGGCGGCCTGGTACGTTGCCGCGTTCTTCCTGTTCCGCATCTTCGACATCATCAAGCCGTTCCCGGTGCGCAAGAGCGAGTCCCTGCCCAAGGGGCTGGGCATCATGACCGACGATGTCCTGGCCGGCGGCTACACCCTGGCGGTCCTGCTCCTGGCCCAGAGGTTCCTTCCCCTCTGAGCCCTAACAAAGTCCCGGCGGCTATTGAATCCCTGACCGCGAGGCAGGAAGGACCTCGCGGGTCAGGGTGATAGAGCCGCCGCTGGGACAATGTCCCGGCGGCCATTGAATCCCCGATAGCGGGGCAACACGCCCCGCTGATCGGGGTGAAGGTATCGCCGCCGGGATTGATTTTTTTTACAGAAAAGTGTAAAATACAGGACGATCCAGTGAAAAGGAGGATCCTCTCATGGCAAAGATGTGCGATATATGCGGAAAAAAGCCGGCATACGGCCACAACGTCAGCCATTCCCATAAATTGACCAACCGCCGCTGGGAACCCAACCTGCAGAAAGTGAAGGCCATCGTCGACGGCGAGACCAAGTCGCTGCGGGTCTGCACCGCCTGCATCCGCTCCGGAAAGGTCAAGAAGGTCGGCTGAACCGTTCTTCCGGCTTGAAACCCCTACCCGCCAGCTCCCTCTCCTCCCGCAAAAGGATCGGCATCATCGGCGGCAGCGCCCCCGCGCCGCGGCACCTGCGCATCGCCCAGGAGATGGGGCGCCTCATCGCCGAGAACGGCTTCATCCTGGTCAACGGCGGCATGAAGGGCGTCATGGCCGCCTCGGCCCGGGGAGCCAAGTCGGCAGGCGGCTGGGTCATCGGCATCCTGCCGGGCCGCTCGGCCGGGGAGGCGAACTCCTTCACCGACATCGCCGTGCCCACCGGCCTGGGATACCTGCGCAACGCCCTGGTGGTGCTGAACTCCGACCTGCTGGTGGCCATCGACGGCGCCTACGGCACCCTGTCCGAGATCGCCTACGCCCGGATCTACGGCAGGGAGGTCCTGGGCATCGAGACCTGGGACGTGCCCGGCGTGACCCCGGTCGCCACGGCCAGGGAAGCCATGGAGCGGGCCCTTGCCGCGCTCCGGGGGCGGAAGCGCTGAGCGCCGGGACGCCATGACCAACAACTACCGCGTGGTGGTCCATTTCGACGGCACCGAGTACTACGGCTGGCAGTTCCAGACGGCGGAATACCCCACCATCCAGGCCGAGCTGATCCGGGCGCTGAAGATCATCGCCAAGAAGCAGGTGCTGGTGACCGGCAGCTCGCGCACCGACGCCGGCGTGCACTCCAGCGGCCTGACCGCGAACTTCCACCTGCCGGTGGCCATCGAGCCCGACTCGCTGAAGCGGGCGCTCAACTCCCTGCTGCCGCGCGACATCCGCATCATGGAGTGCGAGCTGATGGACAAGTCGTTCAACGCCCGCTTCGGCGCCGTCGGCAAGACCTACGTCTACCGCATCTTCACCGGCGCGGTGCAGTCGCCCTTCAGCCAGCGCTTCGCCCTGCACCTGCCCTATCCCCTCGACCTGAAGGCCATGCGCCGGGCGGCGAGGCACTTCATCGGCGCCAGGGACTTCACCTCCTTCAGCTCCGACGAGCCGGGCAAGAAAAAAATGCGCGAGATCGACGAGTTCAGCATGCGCGTCAAGGGCGACGAGATCACCTTCACCGTGCGCGGCAAGAGCTTCCTGCGCTACATGGTGCGCAACATGGTCGGCACGCTGATCGACGTCGGCCGCGGCAAGATCGCCGCCGCGGACATCCCGGCCATCTTCGCCGCCAAGGACCGCCGCCGCGCCGGCCAGACCGCCCCGGCCAAGGGGCTGACCCTGGCCAAGGTCGAGTACGGCCCGTCGCCGGCCGTCGGCGCCGCGCCCGCTGTACCCGAGCAGGACGAGTAAGCCCGGCTCGGCGCGGGCCGGGCGTTCAGGCCGGGGGGGACTCGCGGCTCAGGAAATCGCACAGCGCCTCGGCCGCCTTCTTGCCGTCGCCCATGGCCAGGATGACGGTGGCGCCGCCGCGCACGATGTCGCCGCCGGCATACACCCCGGGCAATGATGTCCCCATGGTCTCCTCGTCGACCACGATCGTTCCCCATTTGCTGACCTCCAGCCCGGGGATGGAGCGCGGGATAAGCGGATTGGGATCGGTGCCCACGCCGACGACGACCGTGTCCACGTCGATCAGGTACTCCGAGCCGTCGATCGCGACCGGACGGCGCCGCCCCGAATCATCGGCCGCGCCCAGCTCCATCTTCTGGACCCGCATCTGCTTCACCCGCCCCGAGGCGTCGGCGACGTATTCGACGGGGTTGGTCAGGTTCAGGAACTCGACCCCTTCCTCCTTGGCGTGGTGCACTTCCTCGATGCGGGCCGGCATCTCCTCCTCGGACCGGCGATAGACGATCATCGCCTTCTCGGCACCCAGGCGAATGGCCGTGCGCACCGAGTCCATGGCGGTGTTGCCGCCGCCGATGACCGCCACGCGCCGGCCGCGCACGATCGGCGTGTCGTATTCGGGGAACTGGTAGGCCCGCATCAGGTTGACGCGGGTCAGGTACTCGTTGGATGAATAGATGCCGATGGCGTTCTCGCCGGGGATATGCATGAACTTCGGCAGGCCGGCGCCGCTGCCGATGAAGAAGCCCTGGAAGCCCTGGCGCTTCATGTCGTCGATGGAGAGGGTCTTGCCGACGATCACGTTCCGCTCGAACGCGACGCCGATCGCCTCCAGGTAGGCGATCTCGGAGCGGACGATGCTCTTGGGCAGGCGGAACTCGGGGATGCCGTAGCTCAGCACCCCGGCCAGCTCATGCAGGGCCTCGAACACGGTCACCCGGTAGCCGAACCGCGCCATCTGGCCGGCGAAGGTCAGGCTGGCCGGCCCCGAGCCGATGGCCGCGACCCGGCAGCCGGCGGCGGCCTCGGCTCCCGGCGCCGGAGCGGCGGCGCCTGCGGCGCCGCGCTCGCTTCGCTCGCTTCGCTCGCAGTCGGAGGCGAAGCGCTCAAGGTAGCCGACGGCCACCGGCGGCTTCTTCATCTTGTGATAGACGCACTTCGACTCGCACTGGACCTCCTGAGGGCAGACGCGGCCGCAAACGGCCGGCAGGGCGTTGGTCTCCTTCAGCTTCCGCGCCGCCGCCAGGAAATCGCCGGCCTCGATGCGCTTGATGAACCCCGGGATGTTGATGCCCACCGGGCAGCCGCTCACGCAGGAGGGGGTGATGCAGTCCAGGCAGCGCTTCGCCTCACGGACGGCCATCTCCTCGCTCAGGCCGCTGTTGACCTCGCGGAAGCCCTTGATCCTCTCGGCCGGGGCGAGCTCAGGCATCTTCACCCTGGGCAGGGCGCTCCGCTCCCTGGCCGCCAGCGCCGCCCGCAGCTCCTCCCGCCATTTCTGGCCCCTGTCCGCGCTCAGATCCTGAAAATCGACCGCCATGGTGCTTCTCCTTCAGGACAGCGTCCCGAGGTACGCGTCGTAGGATTCCTTCTCCTCGGACCGGTACGTGCTCAAGCGCTGGATCATCTCGTCGTAGTCGATTTCATGGGCGTCGAACTCGGGCCCGTCGACGCAGACGAAGCGGGTCTTGCCGCCGACCGATACCCGGCAGGCCCCGCACATGCCGGTGCCGTCCACCATGATGGTGTTCAGGCTGGCGATGGTCGGGACGCTGTAGCGCTTGGTCAGCAGGGCGACGAACTTCATCATCACCGCCGGGCCGATGGCCACGGCCAGGTGCACGGGCTCGCGGCGGAGCACCTCCTCGATGCCGATCGTGATGACCCCCTTTTTCCCGTAGGAGCCGTCGTCGGTCATGACGATCGTCTCGTCGGCGAAGGCGCCCATCTCGCGCTCCAGGATCAGCAGCTCCCGGGTCCTGGCGCCCAGCACGGCGACCAGCCGGTTCCCCGCCTCCTTGAACGCCCGGGCGATGGGATACAGCGGGGCGATGCCCACGCCGCCGCCGCAGGCCAGCACGGTGCCCTTCTTCTCGACATGGGTGGGCCGCCCCAGGGGGCCGGAGACGTCGAGCAGCCGGCCGCCGGCGTTCAGCAGCGAGATCTTGTGCGACGATGTGCCCACCCGCTGCACGATCAGGGTGATGGTGCCCCGCTCCTTGTCGGCATCGGCGATGGTCAGGGGGATGCGTTCCCCCTTCTCGTCGGTGCGCACGATGACGAATTGCCCCGGATGCTGCTTCTGCGCGATCAGAGGCGCCTCGACCACCAGCCTGGCCACGTTCTCCGACAGGAACGTCTTCTCAATGATGGAGTTCATCGAGCCCTCCTCCCGGCCGGTTCACCATAGCAAAACGCCGGCGCGAACGCAATCCGTGCTCTTGCCAAGGCCATGTTTGTCGTTCCCGGGCTGTCCATGAGAAAAATGATTCTATAATAAATTATCAAAAAAAAATACAGCAATATTTTTTATATCAAAAAACCCAATAAAACCCAACATGGCGTATAGAAGACAAGGCAAATGTAACTGTAAATATTTTTATCAAACCTCAAAACGCTTGCAGGAGAAAGCTTTTTACTAAGCGCTGTAAAATAAATTGACAACGGCCAGGGCCCGACATCGTTCGACATGATCAAAAACCGTTGTTTTTCGGGGCTTTTCGATTTGGCACGCACATTGCTTTTAGAAATGCGGGCGGCAATGAGCCCCGAAAGCAAATACTTTCAAGGAGAATACAATGAGTGAAAAAAGAGTTCTTCTGATCGACGACGAGGCCTCCCTGCAGCGCAGCCTGTCCCTCGGCCTCATGCAGAAAGGATACGACACCGAATCCTGCGAGAGCGGCATGTGCGGGCTCAAGACCTTGGAGTCGTACAAGCAGAACAAGATCCCCCTGCACTATGTCGTCGTCGACGTCCGCCTTCCCGACATCGACGGCATCAAGCTGCTCAAGGTGATCAAGTTCAATTATCCCGAGCTGCCGGTGGTGGTCATCACCGGCTTCGGCAGCAACGACGTCGAAGCCGGGGCCAGGACCGAGAAGGCCGACGCCTACCTGGAGAAGCCCTTCACCGCCGAGGAGCTGACCAAGATCCTCGCCGAGCTCCCCGACCGTCCCGCCATGCCGGGCGTCGCCGCCAGGGAGAGCGCCGAGCCCGCCGGCGAGAGGGCGGTCAGCGCCTACGCGCTGCTGAACTTCGCCGAGTCCGCCGACCTGACCGCGGCCTATCAGCAGCTGTATTTCATGGACAACGTGCTCTATTGCGACGCCCTCAAGGGCGAGTATGACCTGGCCCTGCTGCTGCAGGCGGGAAGCCTCGCCGAGATCCGCTCGCTGGTGAACGAGAAGATCCGCCCGATCGCGGGCGTGAAGGAGGTCGTGTTCCTGCCCGTCGACCTGCCGCAGCTCCCCGAGAGCGTCACGAACATCATCAGCACCTTCGACAAGGCGCTGGGGCGGGACAAGGAAGGCCCCACGGCCGCGAACAACGCCAATTTCTGGAAAAGCGCCTCCTCGTACGTCTTCCTGGAGATCGAGAAGGACAAGCTGGAGACCCTATATCCCACCCTCTACATCAACGAGCAGGTCGTCTCCTGCGACTGCATCGGGGGCCGGTACGACATCGTCCTGCTGATGCAGGGGACCAGTTTCGCCGAGATCGACCGCAACATCGCCGCCAAGATCAAGCCCCTGGACGGCGTGCTGCGCATCAAGGAAATGCCCATCATCAAGCTATTTGAAATGTAAGGGAAAATATAAGATAATGGGTGCATGGCACCCAACGACAAGCAGAAAGCGCAGCAGCAGAAGAACGGCCTCGCCGGCTTCAAGGTCGACCTGTGGAACTATGAGGGGGAGCAGGGCGCCCTGATCCCCCTGCTGCAGGCCGCCCAGGATACGTACGGCTACATCCCGGCATCCGCCATCGACCAGATCAGCGAGATCGTCGGCATCCCCGCCGCCGAGATCTACGGGGTCATCACCTTCTATTCCCAGTTCCGCCTCAAGCCCCTGGGAAAGTACCTGATCAAGGTGTGCGACGGCACCGCCTGCCACGTCAACGGCGCCGAGCGCATCGCCGGCACGATCGAGGACGAGCTGCAGCTCGGCGGCAACGACACCACCGACGACGGCCTGTTCACCGTGCAGAAGGTGGCCTGCCTGGGCTGCTGCTCGCTCTCGCCGGTGATCATGATCAACAACGAGACCTACGGGCGGCTCACCGCCAAGAAGGTCCAGCAACTGCTCAAGGAATACAAGACCAAGGCCCTGAAGGCCCCCGCGGCAGGGACCCCGGGCACGCCGTCCGTCTGACCCCTCCAAGGAGAAGACCATGAAGACCATCAAAGTCGGCCTCGGCACATGCGGAATTTCGGCGGGCGGGGACAAGGTCTACGCCGCCCTGAAGGAGGAGATCGACCGCGAGAAGATCCCGGTCAAGCTCCTGGAGACCGGCTGCATGGGCAACTGCTACCAGGAGGTCCTGCTCGAGGTCATCGACGAGGACGGCGCCAGCCGCATGTACGGCAATGTCACCCCCGACCGCGTCAAGCGCATCCTCGGCGAGCAGGTGCTGCAGGACAAGCCCATCCCCGAATGGATCGTCAAGGGCCGCGATGCCCAAGCCGAGGACACCTTCTTCGCCAAGCAGAAGCGGATCGTGCTGCGCAACTGCGGCATCATCGACCCCGACTCCATCGACGAGTACATCGCCCGAGACGGCTACCGGGCCATCCGCAAGGTGCTGACCGAGAACACCCCCGAGCAGGTCATCGAGACCGTCCTGAAGTCGGGGCTGCGCGGCCGCGGCGGCGCCGGCTTCCTGACCGGCATGAAGTGGCGCTTCTGCCGCCAGGCCGAGGGCGACAAGAAATACATCATCTGCAACGCCGACGAGGGCGACCCCGGCGCCTTCATGGACCGCAGCACCCTGGAGGGCGACCCGCATTCGGTCCTGGAGGGGATGATGATCGCCGCGTACGCCTGCGGCGCCGACGAGGCCTACATCTACTGCCGCGCCGAGTACCCGATGGCCGTGCGCCGCCTGCGCCACTCCATACGCGCCGCCAAGGAGAAGGGCTTCCTGGGAAGGAGCATCTTCGGCTCGAAGATGGACCTGGAGATCAAGATCAAGGAGGGCGCCGGCGCCTTCGTCTGCGGCGAGGAGACGGCGCTGATCGCCTCCATCGAGGGCAAGCGCGGCATGCCCCGCTTCCGGCCGCCCTTCCCGGCGCAGAAGGGGCTGTGGGGCAAGCCGACCAACATCAACAACGTCGAGACCTACGCCAACGTCCCCTGGATCATCGTCAACGGCGCCGAGGCCTTCGCCGCCATGGGCACCGAGAACAGCAAGGGCACCAAGGTGTTCGCCCTGGCCGGCAAGATCGCCCGCGGCGGGCTGGTCGAGGTGCCGATGGGCATCACCATCAACGAGATCATCTACGACATCGGCGGCGGCATCCGCGAGGGCAGGAAGTTCAAGGCCGTGCAGATGGGCGGCCCCTCGGGCGGCTGCATCCCGGCCAGCATGGGCGACCTGCAGATCGACTACCAGCAGATCAACAAGACCGGCGCCATCATGGGCTCGGGCGGCATGGTGGTCATGGACGAGACCACCTGCATGGTCGAGATGGCCAAGTTCTTCCTGCGCTTCACCCAGGACGAGAGCTGCGGCAAGTGCACCTTCTGCCGCATCGGCACCAAGCGCATGCTGGAGGTCCTGGAGCGCATCACCGACGGCCGCGGCCGCGAGGGCGACATCGGGCTCCTCGAGGACCTGGCCGACAAGATCCGCAACAACACCATCTGCGGCCTGGGCCAGACCGCCCCGAACCCGGTGCTGACCACGCTGCGCTATTTCCGCCACGAGTACGAGGCCCACATCCGCGACAAGAAGTGCCCGGCCCACAGCTGCGGGCCGCTGCTGACCTTCTCCATCCTGCCGGAGTCCTGCACCGGCTGCACCCTGTGCGCCCGCGTCTGCCCGGCCGGCGCCATCAGCGGAGAAAAAAAGCTGCCGCACCGCATCGACCCGGCCTTGTGCATCCAGTGCGGCAAGTGCTTCGAGACCTGCAATTTCAAGGCGATCGTCAAGGACTAAGGGGAACAGCAGCATGAACGAGATCACGCTCACCATCGACGGCAAGCCCGTGACCGCCCGCCCCGGCCAGACCATCCTGGAGGTCATCCAGGAGCACCGCCTCGCCGACATCCCGACCCTGTGCCATGAGCCCAAGCTCCCGCCCTACGGCTCCTGCTACCTCTGCGTGGTGGAGGTCGAGGGGGTGGCCAAGCTGATCCCGTCCTGCTCCAGCCCGGCGGCCGACAAGATGGTCGTGCACACCGACAATCCCCGCATCCGCGAGGCCCGCAAGACCGCCCTCGAGCTGCTGCTCTCCAACCATTACGCCGACTGCCTCGCGCCCTGCAAGCAGACCTGCCCGGCCGGCGTCGACGTCCAGGGCTACATCGCCCTCATCGCCATGGGCAAGCCGCGCGAGGCGGTGCGCCTGATCAAGCAGACCAACCCCCTGCCGCTGGTCTGCGGCCGCGTCTGCGTGCGCGAGTGCGAGGTGGCCTGCCGCCGCAACCGCGTCGACGAGCGCGTGGGCATCGACTACCTCAAGCGCTACGCCACCGACATCGACATCGAGGACCCGTGGCTGCCGGAGCCGGCCCCGGCCAACGGCCACCAGGTCGCCGTCGTCGGCGGCGGCCCCGCCGGCCTGACCTGCGCCTACTACCTGGTGCTTCAGGGCTACGGCGTCACCCTGTTCGAGAAGTCGGCCCACCTCGGCGGCATGCTGCGCTACGGCATCCCCGAATACCGCCTGCCCAAGGCGCTCCTGGACAGGGAGATCCGCTGCATCACCGACCTGGGCGTGACGGTGAATACCGGCGTGGAGCTGGGGAAGGACCTCTCCGTCGACGACCTGAAGCGGCAGGGTTTCGCCGCCGTCTACCTCGCCTTCGGCGCCCAGAAGGCCAAGGGCATGCGCCTGGCCGGCGAGGAGGAGATCGCGGGCGTCCTCGGCGGCGTCGACTTCCTCCGCCAGCTGCAGGGAGAGACGAAGCCCGCCATTCACGGCCGCGTCGTCGTGGTCGGCGGCGGCAACACCGCCATCGACGCCGCCCGCACCTCCGTCCGGCTGGGCGCCGCCCACGTGACCCTGCTGTACCGCCGCACGCGCAAGGAGATGCCGGCCCACCCCATGGAGATCGAGGCCGCCCTCGAGGAGGGGGTGGAGCTGATCGAGCTCTCGGCCCCCACCGAGCTCCTCCACGAGGACAAGCGCCTCAGCGGCATGACCTGCATCCGCATGGAGCTGGGCGAGCCGGACGCCAGCGGCCGCCGCAGCCCGGTGCCCAAGCCCGGCTCCGAGTACCGCCTGCCCTGCGACTTCGTCATCTCGGCCATCGGCCAGGACGTCGACCTGTGCGGGCTGCAGAAGGACCCGCTGCTGAAGTCGACCCGCCACAGCACCCTGGTGTTCGACGAGGGCACCTTCGCGACCTCGCTGCCCGGCGTCTTCACCGGCGGCGACATGGCCACCGGCCCGGCCGTGGCCATCGACGCCATCGCCCACGGCAAGATCGCGGCCAACGCCATCGACCACTATATCCGCACGGGAAAGGCCGAGGCCAAGCCCAGGGAGTTCATCAGCCGCAAGGAGGCCTTCGGCGACATCCCCGACAGCGAGTTCGCCGAGCAGCCGAAGATCGGCAAGGAGAAGATGCCCGAGCTTCCCGCCAGCGAGCGGGCGAAGACCTTCGAGGAGGTCGAGCTGGGCTTCCGCCCCGAGCAGGCCGCCTGCGAAGCGGGCCGCTGCCTCGAGTGCGGCTGCTCGGCCTATTTCGACTGCGACCTGCGCCGGCATGCCGTCGACTTCGGCGTCGACATCACCCGCTTCGTCGGCGACGTGCGGAAGTACAAGGTCGACAAGGCCCACCCGTTCATCACCCTCGACCCCAACAAGTGCATCGCCTGCGGCCGCTGCGTGCGCACCTGCTCGGAGATCCTGCGCGTGTCGGCCCTGGGCTTCGTGTACCGGGGCTTCCGCTCGGTGGTCCGCCCCTCGATGGAAAAGAAGCTGCTCGAGACCAACTGCATCTCATGCGGCAACTGCATCGCCGCCTGTCCCACCGGCGCCATCGCCGCCAGCCTGCCGTTCGCCAAGCCCGGCCCCTGGGCGGCCGACCGGCGCGAGACCATCTGCCATTTCTGCTCCGTCGGCTGCGTCCTGCACTACAAGGTCTTCGCCCCCGACGCCTTCGTCGCCTCCGGCACCGCCGACACCGCCCACAACAAGGGGTACCTCTGCCTGAAGGGGAGCTTCGGCTACCGCTACATGCTGGAGCCGGACCGCCTGCGCGCGCCGCTGGCCAAGGGAGCCGCCGGGCTCGTTGAGACCTCCTGGGACGAGGCGCTGAAAAAGGCCGCCGCCGGCATCCAGGGCGTCATCCGTCGCCACGGCCCCGAGGCGGTCGCCGTCGCCGTCTCGCCGCGCCTGGCCAACGAGGAGCTCTACCAGCTGCAGAAGTGGGTGCGCGCGGGGCTGCGGAGCAACCAGGTCGGCAGCTTCAGCCTCCTGCTCAATCCCGCGCCCGTCGACGCCCTCGACGACCTGTACGGCCTGACCGCCTCCACCGCGACCATGGACGACCTGGCCGGCGCCGACGTCATCCTGGTGGTCAACGCCGAGCTGACCCAGGACAACCTGGTGGCCGAGCTGAAGATCAAGGAGGCGATGAAGAAGGGCGCCCGCCTCATCACCGTGAATTCCTCGGAGAACGCCCTGAGCCGCATCGCCGACCTGTGGCTGGATCCCAAGCGCGGCACCAACACGGCGCTGATCGCCGGGCTGGCCAACGCCCTGATCCGGGAGGGCCGCGTCGACCGCAAGTTCATCTCGGCGCACACCACGGACTTCGCCAAGTACCAGAAGTCCATCGCCAAGATGGACGCGAAGCAGGTGGCGGAAAAGTGCGGCGTCGGCGAGAGCAAGTTCGCCCGGGCCGTCGAGCTGCTCCGCGGCTCATCCCGGGTGGTGGCCGTCTACGGCATGGACCAGTTCCTAGAGCGCTCGCGCGACGACCTCAAGGCCCTCGGCGACCTCCTGCTGCAGCTGGACCAGGAAGACCGGCCGCGCAACGGCCTGATCCTGGTCTACGACTTCGCCAATTCCCAGGGACTGCTGGACATGGGCGCGGACAGCCGCATCCTGCCCGGCCTGGTCCGCCCGGGGCAGAAGGACGTCGCGCGGCTGGGCAAGCTGTGGCAGGTCCCGCTGGAGAAGATCTTCCAGCCCGTCGACCTCCTGGAGCGCCTGGCCAAGGGCGCGGTCAAGGCCCTGCTGGTCTTCGGCGAGGACCCGCTGGCCTCGTCCGCCGGGCCGGACCTGCTGGCCGGCGTGGAGTTCAAGGTGGCCTGCGACTTCTTCCTCACCGCCACCGCCGGCACGGCCGACGTGGTCCTGCCCATGTCCACGCCGCTGGAGAGCGAGGGGACCTACACCGCCTGCGACCGGCGCGTGCAGCGCAGCGCCGCCATCGTGCCCCCCGCCGCCGGGATGACCAACCTGGAGATCATCGCCCGCCTGGCCGCAGGCCTGGGCCGGCCGCTGGCGCCCGCCAGGCCGGAGGAGATCTTCCGCGAGATCGGCGAGGCCAATCCCCATTACCGGGGAGTGGAGCCGGGCCGGTTCTGGGGCAGCGGCCTCTTCGGGGAACGCTTCCCCAGCGCGACGGGGAAGGCCCGCTTCCAGCCGCTGACCATCGACCTGGCCCCCGTCCGCCGGGAGAAGCAGACGGTCCTGTGCACCGAGAACTACCTGCGCTACAAAATCAGAAGCAAATTGGTGGTATAATTCCCCTGTCGGCGAGAGGTCGGCCAAGGTGAAGACCGCTACAAAGCGCAAAGAGTGCATCGAGTGCGCCCGCGAGCTCGAGCACGACCTCAAGGAAAGGATCAAGGAGCTGGAGTGCCTCTACATCATCAGCTCCCACATCGAGTCGGGGAAAACCCTGGGACAGGTCCTGGAGAACGTCGCCGTCAGCCTTCCCCGCGGCTTCCAGTATCCCGAAACGGCCTGCGCGGCGCTGGTCCTGGACGGGGTGCGGCATCCGGCGGGGGCGCCCGCCTGCAGCGCGACCCGCAACGCCCTCCAGGCGGACATCGTGGTCAACGGCAAGGTCCGGGGCCAGGTGCGGATCAGCTATCCCCGGGGCAAGGAGTTCCTCGAGGAGGAGAAGAAGCTGATCAAGGAGATCGGCCGCATGATCTCCAAGGCCGTCGAGCGCAACGACCTGCAGCTCGAGCTCAAGAAGTACGTCGGCAACCTCGAAGGGCTGGTCAAGGCCAAGACCCGCGAGCTGCAGAAGTCGATCCAGCGCTTCGAGGACCTGTTCGAGAACGCCCCCGACGGCATCGTCATCTCCTCGATGAACGGCGACATCCTGAAGGCCAACCGCGCCTTCTACCGCATGCTCCACTACCCGGAGGACGGGTCGGTGAAGCTGAACTTCGTCCGCGACAAGCTCTATGCCAACATCCCGCGCATCCGCCCGGTCATCTTCAAGAAACTGAAGGAAAAGGGCTTCTTCGGCGGCATGGAGATGAGCCTCATCGACTCCCGGGGCCAGCAGTGCCCGGTCATCGGCTCCTTCATCCTCGTCGACTTCGACGGCCGGCGCTGCATCGAGGAGGTGTACAAGGACATCCGCCTGCGCAAGGAGCTGGAGCAGCAGCTGATCGAGCAGAACGAGAACCTGGAGAAGACGATCCAGAAGCGCACCGCCGACCTGGAGAACCAGCGCAACCTGCTGGTCAAGAAGAACGCCGAGCTGCTGTCGCTCACCGAGAAGCTCAACGAGAGCAAGAACAAGCTGCAGACCCTGTTCGACGCCATCACCGACCAGGTGGTCATGATCGACCGCGAGTTCAACGTCAAGATGGCCAACCGCCAGGAGGTCCCCGAGGGCGGCAAGTGCTACGCCGTCGTGTTCGGCCGCGAGCGTCCCTGCGAGGCCTGCCCGGGGGCCATGGCCTTCGAGCAGCGGCGCTCGATCACGCTGGAGCAGCCGTTCGGCGAGGAGTACTTCCTGATGCAGGCCTACCCGATCTTCGACGAGCGGGGCCAGGTCGAGGGCGTGCTCGAGTTCTCGCGGCGCATCACCCAGCAGAAGAACATGGAGCTGCAGCTGATCCAGACCGACAAGCTGGCGTCGCTGGGGCAGCTGGTGTCGGGCATCGCCCATGAGATCAACAATCCCAACACCTTCATCCGCGGCAACGTGTCGATCATCCAGGAGGCGATGACGGACATCCTGCCCGTGCTGGACGCCTGCGCCCGCGAGGGCAGGCTCGCGCAGGTCGCCCGCCTCAACTACGAGGTGTTCCGCAGCAACATCCTGATCCTGCTGGAGGACATGGCCCAGGGGGCCAACCGCATCAAGGCCATCGTCGACGGCCTGCGCAAGTTCGCCAAGCGCGACGACGGCGTGCTCAACGACGAGGTCGACCTCAACGAGATCGTCCAGAGCTGCCTGCGGCTGACCGCCAACCAGATCGGCCGCAAGGCCAAGGTCCGGCTCGAGCTGGACGTGAGCCTGCCCAAGGTGCAGGGCAACTTCCAGCGCCTGGAGCAGGTGCTGGTGAACATCCTGATCAACGCCTCCCAGGCCATCGACAAGAAGGCGGGCGAGATCACGGTGCGCACCGCGTCGCTGGAAAAGGAGCGCGAGGCCCTGCTGCAGGTCAGCGACAACGGCAGCGGCATCGACGAGAAGACCCGCAAGCAGATCTTCGACCCGTTCTTCACCACCAAGCGCAACCAGGGCGGCACCGGCCTGGGCCTGTCCATCGCCTATGGGATCATCAAGGAGCACAAGGGGCGGATCGACGTCGAGAGCCGGCCCGGCGCGGGCACGACCTTCTCGATCCGCATCCCCGTGACCCGCAAGGAAAACCCATGAAGAAAATCCTGGCCATCGACGACGATCAGGCGGTCCTGAACTACCTGAACATCATGCTGCTGCAGACGGGCGCCTACAAGGTCGCCACCCTGGCCAACAGCGCCCGGGCGTTCCAGGAGCTGAAGAACAACGGCTACGACCTGCTGCTGCTGGACATGGACATGCCGGAGGTGAGCGGGCTGGACATCCTGCGCTTCATCCGCGAGAAGAACATCGACATCGAGACCATCGTCCTGACCGGCGTGGAGGACGTGGAGCTGGCGGTGGCGGCGATGAAGCTCGGTGCCTTCGACTACCTGACCAAGCCGGTGGACAACGACCAGCTGCTCAAGATCATCACCGCCGTCCTGGAAAGCCGGCGCGACAAGGGCGGGGAAGCGACGGAGCCGGCCCCCACCCGCGACGGCCTGGCCTTCCCCGAGGCCTTCCAGGAGATCATCACCCAGGACCCGGAGATGCTGCGCATCTTCCAGATGGTCGAGAAGATGGCCCAGCCCGACCACAGCATCCTCATCTGGGGGGAGAGCGGGACGGGCAAGGAGCTCATCGCCAAGGCCATCCACCGCATCAGCCGGCGGCGCAGCGAGCACTTCGTCGCCGTCAACGCCGGCGTCTTCGCCAACGAGCTGTTCGCCTCGGAGTTCTTCGGCCACGACAAGGGGGCGTTCACCGGCGCCGGCGCCGCCAAGAAGGGGTTCCTGGAGGAGGCCGACCGCGGGACGCTGTTCCTCGACGAGATCGGCGAGCTGGCGCTGCCCATCCAGGTGAAGCTGCTGCGGGTGCTCCAGGAGGGGGAGTTCTTCCGCCTGGGATCCACCAAGAACCAGAAGGTCGACGTGCGCGTCATCGCCGCCACCAACAAGGACCTGCTCAGCGAGATGAAGAAGGGCAACTTCCGCAAGGACCTGTTCTACCGCCTGAACATGAGCTCGGTCTACCTGCCGCCGCTGCGCGAGCGCAAGGGCGACGTCCCGCTGCTGTGCCGGCATTTCCTCGCCAAGTACTGCGAGCAGAACCAGAAGGACATCCAGCGCATCTCCGAGCCGGCCATGCGCCTGCTCAACCAGTACGACTTCCCGGGCAATATCCGCGAACTGATGAACATCATCAACAGCGCCGTCATCATCGAGACCGGGGGCGAGCTGCTCAAGAAGTCCCTGCCCCACTACTTCCTCGAGAACTCGCGCGTCAGCGAAGCCGTCCTTCCCGGCACGCCGCTGCAGTCCCTGAGCGAGATGGAGAAGGAGCAGATCCGCCGGGTGCTGGCCCAGACCAAGGGCAACAAGAGCCAGGCGGCGAAGATCCTGGGCATCTCGCGCGTCAACCTGCTGGCCAAGATCAAGAAGTACCAGATCCCGACATGAGCGGCAGGCGCCCGCCGTCCAGCCCCCCGCCCGCCCGGCGCCATGCGGCCGACCGCGATGCGCTGCTCCGCGCGGCGCTGCGCGCGGCCCGCGCGGCCGGAACGGTGATCCACCGCGGCTTCCGCCGCCTGGAGGCCGGCGACGTGCGGGCCAAAGGCCTGAACGACTTCGTCACCCGCGTGGACCTCGAGGCCGAGGCCGTGATCCGCGAGGTCATCGCCGCCCGCTTCCCCGGCCACCGCGTGCTGGCCGAGGAGACGGGGGGGCAGGCCTCCGGCGACGGCCCCCTGTGGGTCATCGACCCGCTCGACGGCACGACCAACTTCATCCACGGCATCCCGCAGTTCGCCGTCTCGCTGGCGCTGCTGGAGAACGGGCGGAGCGTCTTCGGGCTGATCCACGAGCCCCTTTCGGGGGACACCTACCGCGCCGCCGCCGGCGGCGGGGCCTTCCTGAACGACCGCCCCATCGCCGTGAGCCGGACGGCCGACCTGGCCGGGGCCCTGGGCGCGACCGGCTTCCCGTTCAAGGCGCCGGCGCTGCGGCCGGCCTATGCCCGGGCCTTCGCCGCCCTGCTGGAGCGCTGCCAGGACATGCGCCGCTGTGGCGCCGCGGCCCTCGATCTGGCCGGCGTCGCCTGCGGCCGCTTCGACTTCTTCTGGGAGGCCCATCTCCTGCCCTGGGATTTCCTGGCCGGGAAGCTCATCGTCGAGGAGGCCGGCGGCCGGACCGGCGATTTCGCGGGAGAAGCGCTCTCCCTGAGGACCGGCTCGGTGCTGGCCGCCAACCCCCGGCTATACCCCATCCTGCAGGCGGAGATCGGCGGGCATTTCAAGGCCCAAAGAGCCTGATCCGCCGCCTTCCCCGCCGGCGCCAGGACCGGGATCGCGCCGGGTCCCGGCCTAGAGGTCGCTGCGGATGGCCGCCAGGTCGCTGTCGCGGCTCGCCTGGACGGCCAGCTTCGGATTCAGCGCGATGGCCCGCCGCGCCGCGCTCAAGGCGCCCTGGCGGTCGTTGTTGGCCAGGCGGACGACGGCCAGGTCGTACAGCACCTCGGGCAGCATGGCCGGCTGCCGCTCGGCGGCCGCTGCCGCCTTTTCCTGCCAACGCAGCGCCTCGGGAAAGGCCTTGTCCATGAAGGCGGTCCAGCCGCGGTTCCAGTGGTCATTGACCAGCGCCATGCCGAGCAGGCGGCCGATCTCGCCGAGGGGGTCCGCATGATCGTCGACGCGGACGTCGATCGCCCGGTCGGTGAAGCCGTTGTAGCCGGCATGGGCGCGGCAGACCAGGATCGCCGCCGATTGCCTGCCGCGGCTGTCGCCGCCGGCGGCGTCGCCGGCGACGAGGGCCAGGTACAGCCTCTCGACCAGCGGCTTGCCGCGGCTCTGCAGATACGCCTTCTCCATGGCCGCCACGACGGCCTCACCGGTCAGGATGTTGCCCTGGACCGCATAGCCGGGGCCGCAGCGTCCGCCGGCCCAGGCGTTGCATCCCGCGCCGCTGGTCGTGGCCGCTTCGCCGGCGGCGGTGACGATGCCGACCTGCCGCCGCTCCGGCGTCCTGTCCTGGCGCATCAGGATGGCCAGCGTCTCCTCCGCCGAGCAGCCGCGGGACAGCAGCTCGAGGCCGCACGGGCCGAAGCTGGTGTTCGCCGACGCCTGGGTGGCAATGGCGCCCACGCCGGCCTGGGCGTGCGGCACCACCGTGCCGACGGCGAAGAACCGGCTGGCCACGGCCACTCCGACCTCACCCGCCTCCGGGTCGGCGGCCACGATGGAGAAGGTCGAGGGGCGCGGGACCTCGGCGCGGACCGTTGGCGCGAAGCACGACAGGGCCCCCAGCAACCAGCACGACGTCCTCATGATGACCGATCTTGTTTTCCTCATGCGCTGATTGTAGAAAACCGGCGCGGAAAGGGCAACCAGCGGGCGGGAAAACGCGGCGGCGGGCTACTCGTCGCGGTGGACCGTGGCCGTGGAGAAGGCGGGCAGGCAGACGGCGACGTACTCGGCCCCTTCCGCGCCCGGGGTGCTGTAGCGCACCCATTCGCCCTTGGGGACCAGGATCGCCTCGCCAGCGCGGATGTCGAACATGCCGTGGTGGCTGAGCACGTGCAGCAGCCCCTTCAGCACGACGGTGTACTCGTCGAACTCGGGCATCTGCCCGGGCTCGGCCCAGCCCGACGGGCTGCGCATCAGGGCGATGCTGACCTTCTCGTCGCCCGAGTTCACCCGGCCGAAGAACTCCTGGATGAGCTTCTTCTTGCTCCCCGCCGCCTCGATCACCGTCGGCTTCTCTATTTTCCTGACCATGGTCCCTCCTGAATTCTCCCGTTTCGCCGACCACCGTACCACGGCGGCGGCGATAAGGCAATGCCGCCGGGAATTGTCTTGGCGCCCGGGCTGTGATAGGGTAGCGGCATGAAAACGCATCGCTTCGCCCTGATCATGGCCGGCGGCCAGGGGACGCGCTTCTGGCCCTGGAGCACCCCCGACATGCCCAAGCAGTTCCTGCCGGTCGTCGGCCGGCAGCCCCTGATCACCCAGACCTTCCGCCGGCTGCGCACGTTCATCCCCGCCGAGAACATCTACGTCATCGCCGACCGGAAATACCTGCCGGCCGTGCGCCGCTGCCTGAGCGGGTTCCGCGCCCGCAACTACATCGCCGAGCCGGCGCCGCGCAACACCGCCCCGGCGCTGATCCAGGCCAACATCGCCCTCTCGCGCATCGCTCCCGACGCCAACCTGCTGGTGGTGCCGGCCGACCACCACATCGCCGACGAGAAGACCTTCGCACGCCAGCTGGCGGCGGCGCTGGAGCGGGCCGACGAGCGCTGCATCGTCACCGCCGGCATCCCGCCCAGCGAGCCGCACACCGGCTACGGCTACATCCACTTCCAGGCCGGCCCGCACGCCGGCGGGTTCCACCCGGTCAGGCAGTTCAAGGAGAAGCCCGACCACAAGACCGCCGCCGCCTACGTGGAGAAGGGGAATTACTACTGGAACTCGGGCATGTTCGTCTACAAGCTCTCCCATTTCAGGGAGTTCATCCGCGCCTACGCCCCGTACTACGGCCGGCAGTACGCCCGGCTCGAGAAGGCCTGGGGACGCCCCGGAGAATTCGCCCGCCTGTACAAGGCGACGATCCCCGAGTCGATCGACTACGCGCTGATGGAGAAGATGAAGGAAGTGGTGATGTTCAAGGCCGAGTTCTCCTGGAACGACGTCGGCTCGTGGTCGTCGGTCTACGAGATGAACGACAAGGACGCCCAGGGCAATGTCTGCCGCGGCCGGGCCATCGCCATCGACAGCCGCAATTCGCTCATCTTCTCCTGCGGCAAAAAGCCCGTGGCCGTGATCGGCCTGGAGCGGCTGGCGGTGATCGACACCGCCAACGGCATCCTGGTCGCGCCCATCGACAAGCTGCAGCAGGTCAAGCGCGTCATCGACGCCCTGAAGCCGGGCCGCTGAGGCGGGGCGGGCGCTCAGAAGGAAAGGGCGAGCGGCAGCAGCAGGAAGAAGAGGACGATCCAGCCTGCGCCGGCGGGCATCTCCCGCTTGCGCCAGCGCAGGAGCCCGCTGACGGCCAGGGCCAGGAAGAGCAGCGCCAGGGCGACGGCCAGCGGCAGCGCGGCGCCGTCGGGAAGCCCCAGGCCGGCGAAGCGCAGCAGCCGGCCCAGCGGGACGACGGCGAACAGGCTCTCGGTATCGAAGCAGAAGAACATGCCGGCATAGTAGAAGAACGCCGCGGCCATGCCCGGGCCGTACACGGCCATCAGCACGGCGATCAGCGCCAGCGGCAGGAAAAAATAGGCCAGGTAGGGGAGGCGCAGCGCCGGCGATTCCGTTGCCGGCTTGAGCAGGAACGACCCGGTCAGCCGCGCCTTGGCGCCGCTGGCGCGCCCGCGGTTCAGCGCCCGGGCCCGCACGCCCCCCAGGATCGATCCGCCGTAGTCGTGCGCCACCGCCTCGCCGCCCTGGCGCAGCACGAAGACCATGCCCGGCAGGAGATCGATGCGGCTGGCGCCGGCGGGCAGGGCCACCAGCAACGGCCCCAGGTCGAAGAACTCACCGGCGCCGGCGTTGTTCCAGGCCAGGAAGACCGCCGGCCGCAGGATGTCGAAATAGGCGAAGATCCGGCCGCCCGGGGCCGCGTTCGGCAGGCGGCCGACGGCGGCGATCTCCCCGCGGTGGAGCGCCGCCAGGCCGATCATGGTGTATTCCGGCGAATGGTACAGCGGCTTGTTGCTGAGCTCGTCCCGCACGAGCGACCACTGCACCCAGACGTTCAGGCATCGGACGAGGAACAGCCCGGAGGCCACCGCCAGCAGGGGCAGGAGCGCACGACGGAAGCGGAGCGGCGTGCGCCGCCGGCCGGCGTAGAGGGAACCGCCCGCGCCGGCCTCGGCCTTGACCCCCATGGAACGCGGGGTCCTAGCGGCCCAGCAGCCCCGCCTTGAACTTCTCGCCCGGGCCCGGCTTCGGACCGATCCAGCAGGCGAACAGGGCGTCGGCGAAGGCCTTGTCGCCCAGCGTGCCCTTCACCTTGCCCTTGACCTTGACCTCGGTGCCGACGCCCGGCCGGTAGGTGAACGCCAGCACGTCGCCGTCCTTGAGGCCCTCCATCATGGCCGCCAGCTCGTCGAACTGCTTTTTCAGCTGGGCGGAGTGGTTCGGCGTATTGGCCTCCAGGCCGTCGTACCAAGCCTCGTTGACCTGGTTGGCGCTGACGCCGCGCAGGAAGTGCATGACCGTGCAGCGCGGCGTGTCGGCGGCCAGGACCTTGGCGCCGTCGGTCTCGCGGGCCGGCAGGTAGAGGCCGGCCACATAGACCTTGAATATGATCTTCTTGCGCAGGGCCATGCCGTTGAGGAGCAGCGTGTGGCCGTCGATGCCCAGGGTGTCGGCGAGCGTGACGCCCGACAGGGTGCCGGCGATGACGGGGGCCGCCATGAGGCCCGCCAGGACCAGGGAAAGCAAAGCGCGTCGCGTCATGATTCCTCCTGTGTGAAGCCGGGGACCATGGTATAACGTTAAAAAATAATTGTCAAAGGAATTGGCAGCCGGGAAATTTATACTATAATTATATACCGCGATCATCAGGGAGAACCGGAATGAACCAAGAGCAATTCACCTTGAAAGCCAACCAGGCCGTCCAGGACTGCGTCCGCCTGGCCGCCGAGCAGGGCAACCAGGAGATCGTCCCGCTGCACCTGGCCCTGGCCGTGCTGTCCGTCCCCGACAACATCGTCGCCGAGACCCTCCGCAAGATCGGCGCCGACGAGGGGCAGGTCGCCGCCGCCCTGCGCCGCGAGATCGACGCCCTGCCCAAGGTGCAGGGGGCCGAGCCCTTCCTGGGGCGGGCGCTCAAGAAGGCGCTGGACGGCGCCGCGGCCATCGCCGGCCAGTTCCGCGACGAGTACGTCTCCAGCGAGCACCTGTTCCTGGCCATCATCGACCTCAACGAGGCGGCGGCCAAGGCGCTGAAGCGCCTCGGCGTCACCCGCGACGTCTTCCTGAAGGCGCTGATGGAGATCCGCGGCAGCCAGACCATCACCGACCCCAGCCCCGAGGAGAAGTTCCAGGCACTGAAGCGCTACGGCCGCGACCTGGTGCAGCTGGCCAAGGACGGCAAGCTCGACCCGGTGATCGGCCGCGACGAGGAGATCCGCCGCGTGATGCAGGTGCTGGTGTGGCGCACCAAGAACAACCCGGTGCTGATCGGCGAGGCAGGCGTGGGCAAGACCGCCATCGTCGAAGGTCTGGCGCAGAAGATCGCTGACGGCGACGTGCCCGAGACGCTCAAGGGCAAGCGCGTGCTGGCGCTCGATCTGCCGGGCATGGTGGCGGGCTCCAAGTTCCGCGGCGAGTTCGAAGAGCGCATGAAAGCCGTCGTGGACGAGATTCGCCGCGCGCAGGGCGAGAT
>DAHVOV010000380.1 GCA_027318645.1 Candidatus Aminicenantota bacterium | reverse complement strand
TCAGGGTGTTGGCTTCGCCGCCGGGGGGTTGAAATGACCGCACTGCGGGTTGACATGAGCACTCCGCTCGCCCAGAATCAGGCCATGAAAACGAGAAGCGCGATCGTCTTGATCCTCCTGTCCTGTACCATGGCACTGGCCGGCGAGGGGCTGACCCGCGAGCAAGCCGAGCGCCTGGCGCAGCTGCCGCTGCGCTGCCTGCAGCGCGAGTTCCCCAACAAGCCGGGCGAGACCCTGGCCGCTGCCGCCGACATCGGCTCGCCGCGCGGCCTGCACCCGGCCTTCTACGGCTGCTTCGACTGGCACTCGTCTGTGCACGGCCACTGGCTGCTGGTGCGCTTGCTCAGGCAATTCCCTGATCTCGGCGGCGCCGCCGACATCCGCGCCGCGCTGGCCGCCAACCTGACGGCGGAAAACGTCCTGGGCGAGGTGCGCTACCTGCAGCGGGCCGAGGAGAAGTCCTTCGAGCGCACCTACGGCTGGGCCTGGCTGCTGAAGTTGGCCGCGGAGCTGCACGGCTGGGACGACCCGCTGGCGCGCGGCCTGGAGGCGAACCTGCGGCCGCTGACCGCGCTGGTCAGGGAGCGCTGGCTGGAGTTCCTGCCCAAGCTCATCTACCCGGTCCGCGTCGGCGAGCACGCCAACACCGCCTTCGCCATGGCCTTCGCCTGGGACTACGCCCTAGCCCTCGGCGACGGCGAGCTGCAGGCCGCGCTCGGCAAGCGGGCGCGGGATTTCTTCCTGGAGGACCGCGGCTGCCCCCTGGCCTGGGAGCCCTCCGGATTCGACTTCCTCTCCCCCTGCCTGGAGGAGGCCGACCTGATGCGCCGCGTCCTGCCCTGCCGGGAGTTCGCCTCCTGGCTGCGGCGCTTCCTGCCGCAGCTGGCCGACCGCCGCTTCGCGCTGGCGCCGGGCGTCGTCTCCGACCGCAGCGACGGCAAGCTGGTCCACCTCGACGGCCTGAACTTCAGCCGCGCCTGGTGCCTGTACGGGCTTTCGGCGCTCCGGGGCTACGGCCATCTGCGCGCCGTCGCCGACGCCCAGCTGGCGCACTCGCTGGCGGCGGTCACCGCCGGCAACTACGAGGGCGAGCACTGGCTGGCGTCGTTCGCCCTGCTGGCCCTCGCCGCGGCAGGACCTATTTGATCAGCCGGCGCTTCATCAGCCGCACGCCGGCCAGGAAGGCGGCGATCTCCAGCGCCAGGATCACCAGGAAGTTGAAGATCAGCCCGCGGCCGTAGTCGCCGTTGAAGATGGCGCGGGCGATGGCCACGGCGTGGGTCAGGGGCATGAACTGCGCCAGGGCCTTCATCCAGCCGGGGAACTTGTCGAGCGGGAAGAAGACCCCGGAGAAGAAGAGCATCGGCGTGATGACCAGCTCCGAGTAGTAGTTGAAGAAGTCGAAGTTGGGGGCGAAGGCGGTGACGATCATGGCCAGCGAGCCGAAGAGCACGCCGACGAAGACCATCAGCAGCACCAGCAGCAGCACGCTGAGCAGCGACACCGGCAGGATGCCCATGAAGATGGCCACCACCATCATCAGCCCGCCGCTGACCAGGCCGCGGAAGGCGCCCCAGGCGATGTCGCCGGCGACGGCGTCCTCGGCCGACACCGGGGTGGCGATGAGCGAGTCGTACAGCTTCTCGTGGACGATCTTGACGAAGGTGCCGTAGAGGCACTCGAAGGTGGCGCTCATCATCACCGAGGTGGTCAGCACGCCCGGGACCAGGAAGTACAGGTAGGGCTTGCCGCCGAAGTAGCCGACGTAGGCCCCCATGCCGATGCCGAAGGTGATCAGGTAGAAGAGGGGCTGGATCAGGCTGGCCAGGAAGGTGGTCAGCACGAAGCGCTTGTAGGAGACCAGGTTGCGCCAGAAGACCCAGACGATGCGCCGCGAGAAGGTCATTCGATCAGGCTCCTGCCGGTGAGCTTGAGGAAGACGTCCTCCAGCGAGGCCGGGCGGTGGACGGTGTCGGGCAGGTCGAGCTCCAGCATCGCCTTCAAAAGCGGCCGGCCGTCGTCGCAGTAGAAGTACAGCGTGTCGCCGACGCGCTCATGGCCGCGGGCCAGCGGCGCCAGCCGCGGCAGCAGCGCGGCGTCGCGCTCGGGCGCGGCGCGCACTTCGGCGACCTCGCGGCCGATCTCCTCCTCGATGAGCCGGGAGGGCGCGCCGGCCTTCAGGATCCGTCCCTGGTGCATGATCACGATGCGGTCGCAGAGCTGCTGCGCCTCCTCCATGTACTGGGTGGTCAGGACCAGCGTGGCGCCCTGGCCCTTCAGCTGCCGCAGCCGCTGCCAGATCAGGTGGCGCGCCTGCGGGTCGAGGCCGGTGGTCGGCTCGTCGGCGATGATCAGGCGCGGCTGGTTGAGCAGGGCGCGGGCGATGAGCAGGCGCCGCTTCATGCCGGTGGAGAGGTCGGAGATCTTGCTGTCGCGCCGCTTCTCCAGCTCCACGAAGCGCAGCAGCTCGAGGATGCGCCGGCGCGCCTCGGCGCCCGGGATGGCGAAGAAATGGGCGTGCACCTGCAGGTTCTCGCGCACGGTTAGGTCGTTGTCCAGGGTGATCTCCTGGGGGATGACGCCGGTGCGCTGCTTGACGGCGCGGTTGTCGACGTGGGCCTCCGATCCCAGCACGGTGAGCGTGCCGCCGCTCTTGGGCGACACGCAGTGGATCATGCGCACGGTGGTGGTCTTGCCGGCGCCGTTGGGCCCCAGGAAGCCGAAGCATTCCCCCTCCTCGATGGCGAAGGAGATGCCGTCCACGGCGACGAAGTCGCCGTACTTCTTGCGCAGCGAGTCAGCCCGGATGATGACGCTCATGGCATAGCCGAGGCGCTATCATAGCAGAAATCGGCGCCAGGACAAAGAACGGCGTCTCCAGGGAAGGCAGAGGGAAGAGCGAGGGAAGAGAAAGGGAAGAGAGAGTGGGAGTAGATCTTTCAGAATTTTAGTGATAGTGAAAGTGGTAGTAAAAGCAATGAAAGGTAGCATAAAAAGAGGGAGTAATAATTCCATCAGGGCGCATGGTTTCTGAGCATCAAACCACGCATCATGATAGTATTTCTTCTCGTTTTGTTCGTCGTTCTTTGCTGCTACTACCACTACCACTTAGATTCTGAGAGCTCTGCTTCCACTCTGCCTTCCCTCTGCCTTTCCCTTTGTCTTCCCTCTCTCTTCCCTGCAGCGCTGATGCGCCGCGGCGCTCTTGCCTTTGTTGATTTCCCGCCGCGGCGGTGCTAAGATAAAGCCATGTACCATGACATCGAAAGGGAGCCGGTGTCGCTGTTCCTCCGCGAGGTCAGACAAAAGAAGCTGTCGGGGCACCTGTTCGTCAACGCCAAGGACTTCCAGATCACCCTGAACCTGCTCGACGGCAAGCTGGCCAACGGCCAGAGCACCCATTTCGACGAGAAGCTCCCGGTCATCCTGCACCAGATGGGGATGATCAGCGAGGAGCAGTACAGCTTCCTGAGCGGGCTGCAGCAGTTCTCCGACGACCAGGTGGCCGGCATCCTGCTGGACCAGAACTTCGCCAAGAAAAAGGACATCTATTACGCCCGCGTCTTCCAGCTGCGGCGCATCGCCATCTCCACCTTCACCCTGCTGCGCGGGGTGTGGATCTTCACCGCCGGCGAGCCCGACCCGCCCCTGCGCGAGGTGTTCGAGATCCCGCTGGAGGGGATCCTGGTCGAGGGCGCGCGCGCCATCGAGCACGCCGCGCCCTATGCCGGCCGCTGGCAGGCGTCCCTGCCGGCGCCGTTCAACGAGATTCCCATGGACCTGGAGGTCTACTTCACCGACGCCGAGCGCGAGCTCTTTGCGGCGCTGCGCGCCCTGGGCCCCCTCGGCGGGGACATCCAGACGCGGCCGAGCTGCCGGCAGCTCATCCCGCGCCTGGGCATGGCGCCGTTGGAGTTCTGGCGCGGCGTGCTGGCCTTCCACCTGATGGGGATTGTGGAGTTCGAGCCGGGTACTGAGGAGCCCGATCTCTCCGCCGACATCGCCGCCCTGCTCGAGCTGAACCAGCGGCTGCTGGCCGCGGAGCCCGGCGATCCCGTCGCCCTGGGCCTGCCGCCGCGGGCCTCCCGCGAGGCGCTGGAGCGGGCCGCGACCGGGCTGCTGTCCCGCTTCGCCCCCGAGCACTTCGGCGCCAACGCCGCCCCGGAGGTCAGGAAGATCGCCCGGGAGGTCTGCCGCCAGCTGCGCATCCTGGCCCAGGGGCCGGAGCTGCCGGGCGAGGCGGAGTGGCGGCAGCCCATGCCGCCGGAGCCCCATCGTCCCGCGAAACCGGAGCCTCCCCGCGCCGCGCCGCAGGAGGCGGCCCGTCCCGCCAAGCCGGAGCCGCCTCGCGCCGCGCCGCAGGAGAAAGTCCGTCCCGCAATGCCGGAACCTCCCCCCCCGGTGCCGGAGGAGGCCCCGCCCGCCGAGGATGAGGAGGAGTTCGAGCTTTCAGCCGAGTTCGCCGTCGACGAGCCGGAGGGCGGGGAGCCGGAGCTCGTCCTGGACGAGCGCGACCGCCTGGAGCTGACGCCGGTGCCGGGCGCCGAGGCGCCGGCGACCCAGAGCGTCTTTTTCGAGGAGGCCGTACCGCCGTCCGCTGCCCCCGCGGCGGAAACGCCGGTGAACCCGGTGGAGTGGATCCTCGAGCCTGACATCTCGGGCGTCCCCGAGCCGACCGTGCCTGCCCCGCCGCCGGCGTCCCCTCCACCGTTCGCGCCGGTGGCGGCGCCGCCGGCCCTGCATATGGTCGACGCCGACCACGAGAAGGCCTGGGAGCTGCTGATCCAGGCCAAGGAACTGTACGAGAAGCACGATTACCCCGGCGCCGTGCCGTTGCTCAAGAAGGCGATCAAGCTGGAGCCGAAGCAGGGCGATTTCTACTACCTGCTGGGCCTGTGCCAGAGCGAGGCGGCGCTGACCAAGAACGAGGCCGAGATCAACCTGAAGAAGGCCATCGAGCTCAAGTCATGGAGCGCCGATCCGGTCTACGCGCTGGGCGTGCTCTATCGCGGCCAGGGCAAGATGAAGCTGGCCGAGCGCTGCTTCACGCGGGTGAAGGAGATCGCCTACGAGCACACCGGGGCCAGCCGGGCGCTGGTCGACCTGCGGCGGCAGAAGGCCGGGAAGCCCCCGCTGGCGCCGGCGAGGAAGAAGCACTAGCCGGAGCCGCCCTCAGAGCCGCTCGTAGGGGACGGAGAAGGTGTCGCCCTGCTCGATGTCCCCCGTCTTCAGCCCCTTGCTGAACCAGCGCACCCGCTGCTCCGAGGTGCCGTGGGTGAAGGCGTCGGGGACGACGGTGCCCTGCTGCTGCTTCATGATGCGGTCGTCGCCCACGGACGAGGCGGCGTTCAGCCCCTCCTCGATGTCGCCCTGCTCCAGGAGGTTCTTCATCCTCTGGGCGTGGTGGGCCCAGACGCCGGCCAGGAAGTCGGCCTGCAGCTCCAGGCGCACCAGGATGCGGTTGGACTCCTCCTGGCTGGGGCTGCCCTGCATGCGCTCGTTGGCCTGCTGCATGACGCCCAGGAGGTTCTGCACGTGGTGGCCGACCTCGTGGGCGATGACGTAGGCCCAGGCGAAGTCGCCGCGCGCCCCCAGCCGCTGCTGCATCTCCTGGAAGAAGCCCAGGTCGATGTACACCTTCTCGTCGCCGGAGCAGTAGAAGGGGCCGGTGGCCGACTGGGCGTAGCCGCATGCCGACTCGGTGGCATTGGTGAACAGGACGAGCTTGGGCTCGCGGTACTGCTCGCCGGCCTGGCGGAAGACCTGGTTCCAGACGTCCTCGGTGTCGGCCAGGATGACGCCGACGAACTCGCCGAGCTCCTTGTCCTCCTGGGAGAGGGCCTGGGCCTGCTCCTGGCCGGCGGGCGGCGCGGTCTGGATGCTCTGCATGACCTCCTCGGGGTTGCCGCCCAGCAGCAGGACGATGACCGCGATGGCGATGGCGCCCAGGCCTCCGCCCACGGCCACCCGCCGCCCGGTCATCCCCCGGCGGTCCTCGACATTATCGCTCGTGCGTCTTCCCTTCCAGAGCATGGTATTCTCCTTCGCTTGGCGTTGCCGTCATGATGGACCAGTTCTCTTGTCCTGTCAATAATTCAGCTTGCCGGTCTCAGTGACGAGTAATGGAACTATCGTGACGCGTAACGCGTGACGCGTGATAAGGGAAGGCGCTCGGTGTACGGCTCACGGCGGAGATGAAGCTCAGGGAAGACAAAGGGAAGAGAGAGGGAAGAATGAGGGAAGAAAGAGTGGGAAAAGCCCTGTCAGACCATCTTTCCCACTCTGCCTTCTCTCTGTCTTTCCCTCTCTCTTCCCTCGCTCTTCCCTGGAGTTCAAGGACTGTACGCTGCCTGCCATCCGCTTCAGCCGCGGAACAGCCGGCGGCCGATCAGCGTCGCGAGAAAGGAGACCGTCCCGCCCAGCACCGTTCCCCAGGCCAGGTCGACCAGCGTCACCGCCAGGGGCCAGCCCTTCAGCGTCGCCAGGTTGGTCAGGTCATAGGTGGCGTAGGCGATCAGCCCGAAGAAAGCGCCCTGCCACAGCGCCTGCACGGCACCGCCGTTGCGCAGTGCCGGGGCGACGACAAAGAACTGCAGCCCGGCGATGAACAGCAGGTAAAAGAGGATGGCCGCCGGCCAGGTGACCGTCGGGCTCAGCAGGTCCCCCAGCTGCCGCCGGTAGAAGCCCTTGGCCACCAGCCCCAGCCAGACCATGTCGACGGCGAAAAAGATCGCCAGGGTCAGCAAGTAGGTCAATGCTGCGTTCTTCAATGCCATCAGTCCTCCCAATGGTTTTCAGAGCTCAGTGACGAGTGACGAGTGACAAGTGACGAGAAACAGCACAAGAAGGATCTCTCGTGATTCGTAATTCGCAACAACTAAAGATGTCACTTCCCTGCTTTCTTTTCTTCCCTAAACCCTAAGCTGTTATTACTTCTTCAGCGCTTTCCTGACCGCCCCGATGATGGCCATCAGCGCGCCGCCGCCCACGCCGCCGCTGAGCACGCTGGAGACGATGCCGCCCAGGTCGCCGCCGCCGGCCGCCGGCGCCATGCCCAGCAGGCCGAGCAGCTGGCCGCCGAGGCCGCCGC
>DAHVOV010000341.1 GCA_027318645.1 Candidatus Aminicenantota bacterium | reverse complement strand
GTACCAGACACTGTTTACCGCCGGCACCCAGGTGCTGCCCTCGCCACAGGACAACAACCCCGAGATGGTGATCGTCCACGAATTCGGCCACGGCTACTGGTACGGCCTGTCGGCGAGCAACGAGTTCGAGGAGGCCTGGCTGGACGAGGGGATCAACACCTACTCCACCGGCAAGGTCCTGGCCAAGGCCTACGGGCCCGGCTCCGTGCCGCTGAACCTGGCCGGCATCCCCCTGGCCCGCTACACCGGTCCCTTCAAGTACGCGGACCAGGAGATGGACCGCATGGCCGCCGTTTTCGCCGCCTGCCTCGACCCGGTGCAAACAGCCTCCTGGCGCTTCTCCTCGTCCATGAGCTACGCCATGAACGTCTACATGCGCGCCGCCACCAACCTGCGCACCCTGGAGAACATGATCGGCAAGGAGGCCATGCTGCGGGTCATGCGGACCTTCCATACCCGCTTCCGCTTCCGCCATCCGACGACCCGCGACTTCATCGCCGTCGCCAGCGAGGTCAGCGGCCGCGACCTGAATTGGTTCTTCGGCGAGTTGTTCTTCGCCACCAAAGAATGGGATTACGCAGTGGAGCGGGCGGAGTCGGCCGAGATCCGGGCCGCCCGCGGCGTCTTCGAGCGCCAGGGAAAAAAGAGCGAGGTCACGGGCAAGGCCGCCCGCGAGCAGGACAGGAAGACCAAGGCCAAACGCTATGTCACCCGCGTCCGCGTCAGCCGCCTGGGCGACGCCCGGCCCGGCCCCGGCGTGAGCCTGAAGGTCCTGATCGTCTTCGCCAACGGCGCGCGCAAGGTCGAGGAATGGGACGGCCAGGGCCGCTGGATCGATTTCGTCTACGAGGGCCCCAGCCGGATCCGCTATGCGCAGGTCGACCCCGACGCCGTGTTCCTCGTCGACCGCGACCTGAGCAACAACAGCCTCGTGGCCAAGGCGCGCCCCGCCGGCGCCCTGCGCTGGTCGGCCCGCCTGCTTTTCTGGGTGCAGAACCTGCTGCAGTTCGCCGGCTCCCTGATATAGGAGACCATCATGTCGAACCTCAAGCTTTTCGCGAGGGCTCTGGGGACCACCGCCAGGCAGGGCCGGCTGGCCCTGCGCCTGTGGGCGATCAGCCTCCTGTTCTCGCTGCTGGTCGCCGCCCCGTTCGCCGCCGCCATCCAGGGCCAGGCCGCGCATTCGCTCGCGGCCGATTCCCTGCTGGCGCGGATGGACGTCGACTGGCTGACCGACCTCGGCATCCGTTTCCAGGGAGCCGCGCCGCTGGCACTGGGACTACTGTTGGCCGCCCTGCTGCTGTACATGCTGCTGGCCGTCTTCCTCAACGGCGGCGTCATCGGCGGCCTGCTCCGCCCCGGCGCGCGCCCGACCCTGGCCGAGTTCTTCCACGACGGCGGGCTGTATTTCTGGCGCTTCTTCCGGCTGTTCCTCCTTTCCATCCCCGTCTATCTCCTGTTCGTCGGCCTTCTGCACGGGCTGGTCGCGGGGATGCTGCGGGCCCTCACGCGCCAGGCGGCGACCGAGTGGCCGCTGGTCGCCGCCAACGGCCTGCGCCTGCTGGCGCTGCTCCTGCTGCTGGGGATCGTCTCGATGTTCCTCGACTACGTCAAGATCGGGCTGGCCGCCGGGAGCCGCCGCGGCGTGCTCAGGGAGGCGTGGCGGACGCTGAAGCTCGTCGGCCGGCGCTTCCTCAAGGCCTGGGGCCTCTACCTGCTGGCCGGGCTGGCGTTCGTGGCGCTGACGCTGCTCTATCTCGAGGTCGCTCGCGTTCTCCCCAAGGGGACGCCGGCGCTGCTCCTCGCCGTTTTCCTGTGGCAGCAGCTCTACGTCCTCGGCCGCCAGTTCAGCAAGGTGCTGTTCTTTGCCAGCGAGATCGAGCTGTTCAAGGAATTGGAGACCCGACCTGCACTCAGTGACAAGTGACGAGTAACGAGTGACGGGTAAAGGCACCATCGTGAGCACTTGCGGCTTTGAGTGAAGAATCCTTGATCTGAATCGATCGTTCAGTTGCTGTTCCTCGTCACGTGTCACTTGTCACTCGTCACTAGTGATCTTCCGTCTCCTTGACGTCCTCGGCCCTGTCGTGCTAGAGTCGAGCCCTTGGAGGCCCCGGTGAAGAAGATTTATCCCCTGCTCATCACGGCAGCGCTGCTCTTTCTTCCGGCCGCGCTGGGAGGCGAGGACATGTTCATCGACAAGGAGACCCAGGACGGGGTGCGCGAGTACCTGCTGGGCCGGTACGGCGAGGAGCAGAAGGCGCGCATCGACCACGGCGTGCGCCAGGCGGCCGCCTTCTGGCGGCCCGAGGACGGGAGCGCCGAGGAGTTCGTCAAGTTCTGCAAGGGCTCCTTCCGCGCCGAGCCGGCGGCGCTGGAATCGCTGTTCCAGCGCCTGGACGCCAACCTCGAAACGCTGTACGGCCACCTGAACCGCGTCAGCCTCGAGTTCAAGCGGCCGTTGCAGGAGGAGCGCGGCGAGATCCTGCCCGTCGACGAGCGCTTCGGCCAGATCGACCCCGCCGCCCACGTCAGCGACGACCTGTTCGCGAGCCAGATCGCCTTCGAGGTGCTGCTCAACTTCCCCTCCTACTCCCTGGCCGAGAAAACCGACCTGGGGCCCGGCTGGAGCCGGCGCGAGTGGGCTTACGCCCGCTGCGGCGACCTGTTCCTCTCCCGCCTGCCGGCGCGGGTCAGCCAGAACGCCGCCGCCGCCCTCAGCGGCGCCGAGACCTACATCTCGCGCTACAACATCCACGCCGGCTGCCTGGTCGACGCCGAGGGCCGGACGCTCTTCCCCGCCGCGCTGAAGCTGATCAGCCACTGGGGCCTGCGCGACCACATCAAGGCGCTGTACGCCGAGAAGGACGGCCTGGCCCGCCAGGACATGCTGCACGAGGTGCTCAAGCGCATCATCCAGCAGGACATCCCCAAGTCGGTGATCGACCGCGACGAGTTCGCCTGGAACCCCTACAAGAACAAGGTGTTCAAGGATGGCCGCGAAGTGGCCTGGACCCCCGAGCCCAATTCGCGCTACATGCGCCTGCTCGATGTCTTCAAGGCCATGCGCGACATGGACGAGCACTACCCTTCGCTGCCCAGCCACCCGCGGCGCAAGTTCGAGCTGGAGCGCGAGCTGCTGGAGGAGGACGTCTCCCGGCTGCTGGAGCAGGTGCTGACGTCGGCCGAGGTGCGCGATACCGCCGCCCTGATCGCCTCGCGCCTGGAGCGCGAGCTGCGGCCGTTCGACATCTGGTACAACGGCTTCAAGCCCGGGGCGCGGATCACCGAGGCCGAGCTGGACCACCGCGTGCGCCTGAAATTCCCCAGCCTGGCCCGCTTGGAAAAGGGGCTGGGACCCATCCTGCAGCAGCTGGGCTTCACGCCCGCCGGCGCCGCCTTCATCGCCGAACGCATCGCCGTCGACCCGGCCCGCGGCGCCGGCCACGCCTGGGGGGCGCAGATGCGCTCCGAGAAGTCGCACCTGCGCAC
>DAHVOV010000337.1 GCA_027318645.1 Candidatus Aminicenantota bacterium | reverse complement strand
ATCGCGGCCTGGAAGCGCCGGCGCAACGCCGTCATCCTGGCCCACAATTACCAGGTGGAGGAGGTGCAGCGGGCCGCCGATTTCCTGGGCGACTCGCTCGAGCTCAGCCGGCTGGCGGCCGGCCTGGAGCAGGAGGTGATCGTATTCGCCGGGGTCAAGTTCATGGCCGAGACGGCCAAGGTGCTGTCGCCGGCGAAGCGCGTGCTGCTGCCGCGCCTCGACGCCGGCTGCCCGATGGCCGACATGATCACCGTCGACGAGCTGCGCCAGCTGAAGGCCGCCCACCCGCAAGCCCTGGTGGTGACCTACGTGAATTCCCCGGTCGAGATCAAGGCCGAGAGCGACGCCTGCTGCACCTCGGCCAACGCCGCCCAGGTGGTGCGCGGCATGCCCGCGCCGGAGATCATCTTCGTCCCCGACCGCAACCTGGGGGCCTATGTGCAGCGGCTGGTGCCGGAGAAGACGCTGCGCCTGTTCGCGGGCTACTGCTACGTCCACGACCGCATCACGCCCGGGGATGTCGCCGCCTCCCGCGCCCGCTTCCCCAACGCCAAGGTCCTCGCCCATCCCGAGGTGCGGCCCGAGGTCGCCGCCCTCGCCGACGAGGTCCTCTCCACCAGCGGCATGCTGCGCTTCGCCCGCGAGTCGCCGGCGCGGGAGTTCATCGTCGCCACCGAGCAGGGCCTGCTGCAGCGCCTGATGCGCGAGAACCCGGGGAAGTCGTTCATCCCGGCCGGGAACGCCAGGGTGTGCAGCAACATGAAGCGCACGTCCCTGCGCGACGTCCTCGCCGCGCTGGCCGAGGACCGCTACGCGATCGAGATCGACCCCGCCCTGATCGGGAAGGCGGCGCAGGCCCTGCAGGCCATGCTGCGCTACGGTTGAGGCGCGTGGACTTGACCGGGCCGGCTGCGTTCTAGTATAATAATTCCCGTTGAAAATCCCCCCCTTCTCCCCTGGAGGATCCATGCGCAAACGAGTCGCCTTCGTCGTGCTGTTGTTCCTTTCCGGCCTGTTCCTGGCCGCCCAGACCATCGATACGGTCAAGGTCCCGGGAGTCCCCCCCGAGGGCAGCGGCGGCGTGAAGTACCCCGGCGTTGCCGCCAACTCCCGCGGCGACGTCATGGTGGTGTTCCGCAACAAGAACCGGAACATGATGTACTACTTCAAGAAGAAGAGCGGCGGCGGCACGGCCGCGCCGGAGAAGCTCCCCGGCACGTTCTCGGAGACGATCCATTCCTCGCACTGCACGCTGGTGGCGACGGCCGACGACCATTTCCACGCCGTGTGGAACTCCGACCTCGAGCCCAAGGGGATGTTCTACTCCGAGTTCGACATCGCCAGCGAGAAGTGGGGGGCGATCACCAAGCTTTCCGACGTCGAGTCGCGCTATCCGCTGCTCCTGCTCAACCCGGTCAACGGCGACCTGGCGATCGTCACCATCCTGCGCTTCCCGGGCACCGACCGCGTGTCGGTCTATTTCCGCCGCGCCGGCCAGGGCTCCTGGTCGTCGCCCATGGATATCTCGCAGGGGGCGTGGGTCAACCAGTCCCAGGGCTGCTTCGACGAGGAGGGCTACCTCTATCTCGCTTACCGCGAGGAGATCCGCGGCGGCGAGGAGAGCTACTTCGTCAAGGTGGTGCTGCTCAAGGCGGGGAACGACGGCAGGTACCAGAAGGTCTCGTCCTACGACGTCACCCGCTCCTACCCGGGCTTCCATTTCCTGCCCTCGATCGCCGCGACCAACGGCCAGGGCATGGTCACCTTCGCCTGGACCCAGAAGAAATCCTACTATTATGTCCCCTTCACGCGCAGCGGGGACACCCTGAGCTATGACGCCAGCAAGGCCATCGCCGTCGCCGACGCGCCGACCAAGCCCTGGTTCCGCTTCTATTCCAAGGCCCTGGCCCACGGCGACGAGATCTTCTACGTCTACACCGACATGCAGTTCACGCTGAACCTGATGCGCTGGAGGGACGGCCAGTGGCTCACCCCGCAGCCCATCGCGCTGATGAACGAGCCGCTGAACAAGTTCCCCTTCCAGGTGTACTCCGAGCGCAACTTCGGCTTCTACACCGTCTGGTTCTGGGAGGCCGCCCGCGGCGACGGCGTGACCAGCTACTGCCTCTACAACCTGCCCAAGCCGCGCATCGGCGCGCCGCTCAACGTGCAGGCCCAGAAGGTCGCCGAGCGCAGCTTCTTCCACGCCATCCCCGCCTACTCGATCACCTGGGAGGCCAATCCCATCAACGCCGAGAATGACATCGTCGTCACCGGCTACCGGGTCTACCGCCGCCCGGCCGCCGGCGGCGCATGGATGCAGGTCGGCCAGGCCGACAAGGACACGCTGCGTTTCGTCGACGCCAGCGGCATCACCGCCGCCTCCGACTTCGTCTATGGCGTCTCGGCGGTCAACGCCGAGGACCAGGAGAGCTCCATCGAGCCCAGCGCGGCCGGCAGCGCCGCCCTGGAGAAGGCGCCGGCCCGCAGCGGCGACCGCCGGGAGCGGGTCCAGTAGCGGCCGGCAGGAAGCGCGCCGCCCCGGCGTGACACGGCCGCGGGCGGCGTGCTACAATGCCGCCAAGGAGCCATCATGGAACTCAAGGAAAAGGTCTCCGCCGTCATTGAGAAGGTGCGTCCCGCCCTGCAGGGCGACGGCGGCGACATCGAGCTGGTCGACGTGCTCGCCGACGAGAAGGCGGTCCTGGTGCGGCTCAAGGGGCACTGCTTCGGCTGCCCGATGAGCATGTACACCATCAAGGGCTACGTCGAGCAGGTGATGAAGCAGGAGATACCCGAAATTTCCGAGGTCCGCCTGGTCAAGTAGGCGCTGCCGTCGCCGGCATGGCCGCGGCGGCCGCCCTGACCCGGAAGCGATGAAGCGATCCCGGCGTTCCGGCCTTTTCGTCCTCCTGCTGCTCGTTGCCGCGCGCTTCGGCGCCGCCGCCCGGACGGCGCCGGCGACGCTGCGCATCGCCTGTTTCGACCTTCCCGGCTCGTTCAATCCCGTCTACGCCACCAACGAGACGGCGCAGGCGGCGGCCAACAAGTCCTACCAGTCCCTGTTCCAGTTCGACCCGCAGGGGGTCCTGCGCCCCGACCTGGTCGCCTCCTTCGCGATCGCCGGGGCGGGGAACGAGATCATGCTGGAGCTGAGGCCGGGGCAGCGCTTTGCCGACGGCTCGCCCGTGGAAAGCCGCGACGTGGCCGGCACCATCGCCGCTCTGCGCGACCCGCGCTTCGAATATCCCTACGCGGCCGACCTGGAATTCCTGGAGCGCGCCGATGCCGTCGCGCCGCTGCGGCTGCGCCTCTTGCTGAAGGGGCGCTATGCCCCCTGGAAGAACTACCTGACCTTCAAGGTCCTCCGCGCCGACGAGCTGGCCGCGGCCGACCCCCAGGAGTTCCGCCGCCGGGTCCCGGCCGGCAGCGGCCCCTACCGGCTGGCCGCGGTGCACGACCCCCAGGGGTTCGAGCTGGAGCGGAACCCGCACTGGCCCGGCCGGCTGCGCTACGAGCGCCTGGTCTACACCGTCCTCTCCGACCCGCGCCAGGCGCCGCTGAAGCTGCTGAACGCGGAGCTGGACGCCGCCGAGGTCCATGGCGACGACGCCATCGCCTACGCCGGGCTCAAGGGCTGGCAGCGCCGCTTCCGCCTCCTGCCCTACCGCAAGTTCGGCTACACCTACCTGGCCTTCAACCTGCGGCGGCCGGCGATCGACATCGGCCTGCGGCAAAGGGTCTACGGGCGCCTGGCCTGCGGCCGCTTCCTGGACGAGTTCCTCCAGGGGCGGGGCGAGCGGGTCGGGTCGCCGTTCCTCCTTTTCGGCGACGCCAAAAAGCCGCGCCCCGTCAAGGCGCCGCCGCCGTCATCGGCCGGCCGGCGCCGGCTTCGCGTGCTGACCAACAGCGAATCGGCCTTGCGCCGGCAGTTCGTCATCTTCCTCTGCCAGGAGCTGAAGGCCGAGAGCGTCGAGCTGGAGCCCGAGTTCGTCGAGTACCGCATGTTCCTGCAGCGCCTGAAGAACGGCGACTTCGACCTGGCCGTCTCGGCGTTCCTCCTCGACATCGACTGGAACATGAAGGACATCCTCTCCAGCGCGGGCTATTTCAACTATGCCGGCTACTCCGACCCGGGGATGGACGCCGCCCTGGAGCTCGGGCTGAGCGAGATGGACGAAACGAAGCGGCGGACGGTCTACGAGAAGGCCCACGCCATCTGGCTCCGCGACCTGCCCCTGGTCCCGCTCTTCAACCTGAACTACTACATGGGCGTGGCGCGGGACATCGCCGTGCCGCGGCAGCGCTTCGAGCTGGTCGGCTCGTGCGGCGATTTCTTCGCCAACATCCAGGACTGGTGAGCGCCTCCCGCTTGCGCTCGCGCCGTCCCGGCGGTATAAGGGGTCGGAGGGAAAAATGAACATCACCCGCTACATGAAGGACCACGAGGCGCGGGTCCGCGAGCGGCTCGGCCGGGCGCAGGCGGGGGAGGACTGGCCCGCGCTGCGGGACGGTCACCAGCTCATGATCGGCCGCATGCAGCACGAGCGGCTCATCCACCTGCTGGTCACCCTGGCCTTCGGCATCGCCCTGCTCGCCGCGCTGGCCATGGCGCTGACCGCGCCGTCGGTCCAGGTCTACGCTCTCGCCGGGCTGCTGCTGCTCCTGTTCATCCCCTACGTGGGCCACTATTTCTTCCTGGAGAACACGGTGCAGCGCTGGTACCGGCTGGCCGACGAGATCGAGGCCAGGATTGAGCGTCGCTGAGCGGCAGGGCTCCGTATCCCCGGCGGCAGGCCGCGACGGGATCCGTTGCTATTTCACCCGGGTCGCGGTCCAGGTGCCCTCCTCGGAGGGATATCCATCTCCCAGGCTCAAGGAATAATTGCCCGAAAGACCATCTCGTTCGAGCGGGTCGCTTTCGAAATCTCTCCAGCCTGGGCCGTCATCATCAAAGTAGAATTGCAACTGCCCGTTCGCTATCTCGTACACTCCTCTCCCGTCATTTTTCCACCAATACCTCCAGTAATCATTACGGGGGTCATCGATCAATTGTGCCGTCCCGGACTTTTTTCCACCCGAGAACATGATGAAGAGGGGCGGCTGCGCGCTGTTTGCGCCGTTCCGTTTCAGCAGGAAGCGCCAGGAGCCGCGCAGGTCGGGGAGCGGCGTTAAAAACGCCTCCAGCAGATGGTCCTTCGCCATGGTGAACGTGCCCGAACGCCCAGCGGCAACGCCGTCGAGCCTGACCGATACTGCGCCAGCAGTCGAAAAGTAACCGTACGATACGATCGTGTCTTCGCGGAAGGTGAACGCGCCCGAGGCCGGAGACCCGGAAACCCCGGTCCTTGCTCTCACGACGAGCGTATGCTCGGCCATGGAGGCCGCTGTCGCGCGCAGGACGTGGTCGCGATCCATGACCACGGTCCCGGCCGTGGGCACGACGCTGTTGTCCAGGGTGACGGCCAGTTCCTTGTAGCCGTCGGCCGGGAGAAAGCCGTAAGTGATCCGTTCCCCTTTTTTATGAACGGAGCGGCCGGCGGCCGGAGCGCCGGTCACGCCGGCACCCGTTTCCACGGTGAGCGCGTATCGGGGCTTGCGGATGAAGGCGAAGTACACGACGACGCCGATGACAACTGCGCCGGCGACGATGAACGGCCACGGCGATCTTTTTTTCTTGCCCGTCTGCGCGAGCGCTTCTTCCTTCTCGACGACCCCGGTTTCCGTGCCCTCTCCTGCCGCCGATGCGGTTGCGCCGGCCGGGACATTTTTCCCGGCGACGGCGCCAGCCGGGCGCGCTGGAGGCGGCATGGCGAGCGCTGTCCAGGCGAACGCGGCCAGGACGGTCATTGCGGCCCATCTGCGGATCGATATCTTCATTTCTCCATGATGACGTGGAAGGAGCCTGATTTCTTCCCAAATCATGAATTGGGAATCATGATGTGGGTTGGACTGGAGGATGGGACCGGTTCAGGCCCCGTTCATTTCGATCGGCGCGAGAACCGTCGTGCGCCGGCCAGGAGGACCCATGCCAGCGCCAGGAGCGCGCAGCCATAGGGGAAGCGGTATCCCCCGCGGGTAAAAACCGTCTGCCGGTCGAGATACTGGAATGGGGCCAGGAAAGCGGCCTCGCGGCGCAGGGGGACGCGGTCGCGGATGCGGCCCTCGGGATCGACCCGCGCCGAGATGCCGTTCGATGTCGAGCGCAGCAGCCAGCGTCGGTTCTCGACGGCGCGCACCGCGGCCATGGCCAGGTGCTGGCGCGGCGCCGAGGTGTCGCCGAACCACGAGTCGTTGGAGACGGTGACGATGACCTGGCCGCCGGCGGCGGTCATGGCGCGCACCAGCTCGGGGTAGATCACCTCGTAGCAGACGGGCGTCGACAGCGGGCGGCCGCCCAGGTCGAGGTTGGCGACGCGCGCGCCGGCGGAGAAGTCGCCGATCTCGTCGGTGATCTTGCGGACGAAGAAGAGCCAGCGGCGAAACGGGATGTACTCGCCGAACGGCGTCAGGTGCACCTTGTCGTAGGTGGCGACCCCGCCGTCGCGGAACAGCATCACCGAGTTGAACACGCCGGCGGAGCCGCGCTGGTCGGTGAAGCCGGCCAGGAGCGGCGCGTGGCCGCGGCTGAAGGCGTCGAACTGCCGCCGGTAGTAGGGCGCCTGCAGGGGATAGATCGGCACCGTGAACTCGGGCCAGACGACGAAGGCGGCGCCCCTGCCGGCCAGGCCGCGCGAGACGGCGAAGAGCCGGTCGAGGGTCTCCTGGATGCGGATGAAATCGGATTCCTCGTCATGGTCGCTGTTGGGCTGGACAATGCCGGCGCGGGCCACGGGGAGCCCGGCGCGGCGCGCCTCGCTGCCATGCAGCAGGAGAAAGCCGGCGCCGTGGGCCAGGACGAGGAAGGAGGCCAGCGCCAGCGCCGCCTTGCGGTCGCGGCGCTTCAGCAGCAGGTAGAGCAGGACGTTGGCGGCGATGAGCAGGAAGGAGACCAGATGGATGCCGCCGAGCTCCGCCCACTGGACGAACCAGGCGTTGCGGTACTGGGAGTAGCCGGCCAGGCACCAGGGGAAGCCGCCGAACACCTTTTCGATCGCCAGGTCCTTGGCCACCCACAGCGCCGGCACCCAGAGAACGGCGGCGAAGCCGATGCCCCGCGGCGAGACCCGGGCGATCGCCGCGCCGGCCAGGGCGGAGATCAGCGCCAGGAAGGCGGCCAGGCAGGCCAGGCCGACGATGCCCAGCAGCCAGGTGGTGCCGCCGTAGAGCGCCATCACCCGCGGGATCCAGTAGAGGAGGAGCAGGTAGGAGAGCAGGAAGAAGAAAAAGAAGGAGCGGAAGGCCCGCCCCGGCCCGCGCCCCTCGGTCGCGAGCAGCAGCAACGCCAGGAAGGCGAAGCCGAGCGGGGCCAGACCCGGGAGCGGGAACGAGGCCGCGAAGGCGAGGGCGGCCAGGGGGACGAGAAGGGAACGCCGGGACCTCAGCGCGATTTCTTGATGGTGAATGTCGCCTTCTCCTGCTTCTCCAGGCTGGCCTTCTCCTTCTGCGCCTCGGCCAGCGTGGCGAAGCTGCCCACCTGGACGGTATGGAGCTTCTTCTGGTTGTCGGTGATGATCGCGGCCGGGTAGCCGAGGCTGGTGAAGCGGCGGCTGCACTTCTGGGCGTTGGCGAAATCGGCGAAGGCGCCCACCTGGATGGTGTAGCGCGGCTCGACGGCGGCGGCCGGCGGCGGCGCCACGACCGGCCGCCGCGTCTCGGCGCCGGGCTTCTCCGCTGCCTCCGCGGGGAGCTTCGCCGCCGGCTTGGCGACGTCCTGCTCCTCGTGCAGCTTCATCTCGGCGGGGATCGAGCGGCCGCTGCCGGCGGCGGCCGGGACGGTCTTCATCGGCTTCTCGTCGACGACGCTCAGCTCGCTCGCGTCGGCGCCCTCGTCCTGGGCGTTGGCGACGGCCGTGCGCGGGTCGCTGCGCCGCTGGCCGGCCTGGTAGCCCATGTAGAAGAGGAAGATGCCGATGGCGATGACGGCCACGAGGAAGACGACGATGTGCAGGAAGGTGATCTTGAACTCGAAATAGGTCTTTTCCATTTACTTCTTCTCGAACAGCCCCTTCATCAGGTCGATGGGCATGGGGAAGATGATGGTCGAGGAGTTCTCGGCGCCGATCTCGACCAGGGTCTGCAGGTAGCGCAGCTGCATGGTCTGGGCGTTCTGCGAGAGCGTGTTGGCCGCCTCCAGCAGCTTGGCCGACGCCTGCTGCTCGCCCTCGGCGTGGATGACCTTGGCGCGGCGCTCGCGCTCGGCCTCGGCCTGCTTGGCCATGGCGCGCTGCATCTCCTGCGGCAGGTCGACGTGCTTGATCTCCACCATCGAGACCTTGATGCCCCAGGGATCGGTGTGCTCGTCGATGATCGTCTGCAGCCGCGAGTTCAGCTTGTCGCGCTCGGACAGCAGCTCGTCGAGCTCGGCCTGGCCCAGCACCGAGCGCAGCGTGGTCTGCGAGAGCTGCGAGGTGGCGTAGAGGTAGTCCTGCACCTCGATGACCGCCTTCTTGGGCTCGAGGACGCGGAAGTAGACCACGGCGTTGACCTTGACCGAGACGTTGTCGCGGGTGATTACGTCCTGCGGCGGGATGTCGAGCGTGATGGTGCGCAGGTCGACACGCACCGACTTCTCGATTAGCGGGTTGACGAAAATCAGGCCGGGACCCCGGTACGGCACCAGCCGGCCGAGGCGGAAGATTACCGCGCGCTCGTACTCGTTGAGAATCTTAAGCCCGCTGACCAGGAAAAGCGCGGCGACCACCACGATCACGATGAAAACAG
>DAHVOV010000312.1 GCA_027318645.1 Candidatus Aminicenantota bacterium | reverse complement strand
CCGCCGACGCCGCCGCCCTGCCGGCCGGCACGCCCGCCTACGACCGGGTCGAGGCCAATCCCACCCCCGGCCAGGTGCAGCGCGCCATCGACGAGGCGCTGCCGCTCCGGCCGCGCTGGATCGTGGCCGTGGGCGGCGGCTCGGTCCTGGACACGGCCAAGCTGGTGCGCCTGGCCCTGGCCTGCCGCTGCCCGAACGTTGAAGCGCTGCTGCGGGAGGTCCCCGAGTCGGCCGGCGAGCGGCCGCTGCTGATCGCCGCGCCCACCACCCACGGCACCGGCGCGGAGCTGACCATGTGGAGCACCGTCTGGGACGTCGGCGGCCGGCGCAAGCTCTCGCTCGCCCACCCGGCGAACGCCCCCGACATCGCCGCCTACTGCCCGTCCCTGACCTTCGGCCTGCCCCTGCCGGCCTCGCTGGCCGCCACCCTGGACGCCCTGGCGCACGCGCTGGAGGCGCTGTGGAACCGCGGCGCCAACCCGGTCTCCGACGAGATGGCCATGGCCGCGGTCGCGGGGATCGCCGCCGACCTGGAGCGGCTGGACGACCCTGTCCCCGCGGACGTCCGCGCCGGCCTGCTCCGCGCCTCGATGTTCGCCGGGCTGGCCTTCGCCGCCACCCGCACCGCCGCCGCCCACTCCATTTCCTACCCGCTGACCCTGCGCCTGGGGATCCCCCACGGCATCGCCTGCGCCATGACGCTGCCGGCGCTGTGGCGCATCAACGCCCCGCTCATGGCGGCCAAGGCCGAGAGCCTGCGCCGGCGGCTGGGCGGCGAGGACCCGTCCGCCATGCTGGAGCGCCTGCGGCGCTTCGCCGCCGCCCGCGTCCCCTTCACCCTCTCCGCCTACGGTGCCCGGCCGCAGGACGTCGGCGACCTGGCGCGGGCGTCCTTCACCAAGGGGCGCATGGACAACAATCTCGCCGATCTGGACGAGGCCGCCGTGCGCGCCATCCTGGCTGGCATCCTCGGCTAGCCCCCATGCCGTCGCTTTGACTTTTCGCCCCGGCGGCGATATAATTCCGTCCGGCAAGTACGGTTCCCGATCGAATGAACAAGAACGACCCCTTTTACCAGTCCCAGCTGAAGAAAGGCCGCACGAACTTCTGGGCGCGCTACCTGAACTTCGAGACCTGGATCAGCCGGCCGCTGGCCTCGGTGCTGGTGCGCCTGGCCTATCCCACCGCCGTCTCCCCCAACCAGCTCACGGTCATCGCGCTGTGCCTTTCCCTCGGCTCCGCCGTCCTGTTCTCCCGGGGCCGCCCCCTCCCCTCACTGCTGGCCGCCGTCCTGTGCCAGGTCTCGCTCATCTTCGACTGCGCCGACGGCATGCTCGCCCGGGCACGGGACGCCTGCAGCCGCTTCGGCTCCTACCTGGACCTCTTCCTGGACCGCATCTCCGATTTCTGCGTGCTGCTGGGCGTCACCATCGGCTTTTTCCGCGCCGGCGCCGGGGACAAGGACCGGCTCGTCCTGGGGCTCTTCATCATCTCCCTCTACCTGCTGCAGGTGATCCTGTACTACATCTCCAACCGCTTCACCGGCACGGAGAACGGCGACAGCGGCGAGGGGCGAGCCGTGGCCATCCTGTACATCACGGTCATGGGGGCGCTGAACCGCCTCGACCTCATCCTCTACGGCCTGGGGGCCGAGGTGGCGGTCAACCTGGTCTACCGCATCAGCAAGTTCCTGCTGGCGGGCTGGCGAAGCGAGCGGAAGCCTTCGCTCCCCTAAGCCGCTGCCGGTCGTCTGCCCCGGAGGCAGTCAGCCTCGACCGTGGGGCAGGCAAGGCCCCACGGGTCGAGGATAATCATTCCCCGAACGGGGCTGCCCCGGAGGCAGTCAGCCTCGACCGTGGGGCAGGCAAGGCCCCACGGGTCGGGGATAATCATTCCCCGAACGGGGCTGCACAGGCGGCCATTCAACCCCCGGCTGCGAGGCAGGCAGAGCCTCGCAGGTCGTGGTGAAAGCTCCGCCGCGGGGTGTTGCCTTTATCCCTTTTTTCCGCTACAATGTCGCCTTCTTCATCATCGCCGAGGGAATCAATCCAGGAGACGACCATGCCGACTGCAGCGAACTGTGAGCTGGAGCAAGGATACGACGGAAGCCGGATCAAGCGTTTTCGGGGCATGATGGCCGACGCCTGCTTCCGCTACCGGGCCATCAGCGTCGTCCCCGTCCTGCTGGTCATCCTGGTCTTCTTCCACCCCGGCGATTTCGGCCGCCTCGACCCCTGGCTGAGCGCCTGCGGGCTGGCCATCGCCCTGTCCGGCGCCGCCATGCGCATCGTCGCCGTCGGCTTTTCCAAGCCCAGCACCTCCGGGCGCGAGAACTTCCTCAGGGCCGGGAACCTCAATACCAGCGGCCTCTATTCCGTCGTTCGCAACCCGCTGTACGTGGGCAACTTCCTGATCTACAACGGCGTGCTGGTGGCCTTTGCCAGCCCGGCCGCGCTGGCGCTCTTCAACGCCTTCTTCCTGGTCAACTATTACTTCATCATCCACTCGGAGGAGTGCTTCCTCGAGGAGCAGTTCGGCGACGAGTACCGCGCCTACAAGGCCCGCGTCCCCCGCGTCATCCCGAGCCTGTCGCGCTACCGCCGCAACGAGTACCCCTTCAGCGCGGCCAAGGCCGTCGTCCGCGAGCGGGGCACGACCTTCTACTGGGTCCTCTTCTACGCCGTCGCCCTGCTGGTGAAGCAGTACCGGCTGAACGACCGCGCCATCATGCACTTCTGGTGGCACGCCGTGCCCGTGCTGCTGCTATTCGCCCTTCATGTTTTCCTGACGCTTAGCGGACATAAACGGGATTAACAACTCAGAATTCAGGGATCGGCTGACGGCATACGGTCAGGCAACGGCCTAACAGAGCGTCGAGGTTCCACGCTGCCGGCCCCGACAGGGGCGGCGTCCCCGAGGGGTTCACCCCGAGTGGGTTTCCACGTACCACGTTTGAAAGAATCCCATACCAGGTTGACGGTGGACGGTATACGGTAGACGGCAACAGCAAATGAAAGACCTGACTCACAGTTATGGCTTTACCGTAAGCCGTACACCGTAAACCGTATACTGATTGCCCTCACGAATCACGAATTACGATAGTCCGTTGATTGCTGCTTCTTGTCACTCGTCACTCGTCACTGAGCCCTGAAAGCCCTATGCCGTCTCCCCCGGCGCCGTCAGCGTCACCCCGGTGGCCGGGGTCGCGGGCGGGCGCTGCTTCAGGCGCAGCATGGGCCACAGCCCGATGACGGCCATGAGCAGGTTCAGCGCCCGCCGCAGCAGGACGACGGTGATGCCGAAGCGCAGCGGCACGCGGAATATGGCGAAAATGGG
>DAHVOV010000306.1 GCA_027318645.1 Candidatus Aminicenantota bacterium | reverse complement strand
CCTGGCCAGCGGCAAGCCGGTCGTGGCCATCGACCTGCCCACGCACACGCAGACCCTCACCCCCGACATCGCCGTGCTGGCCCCGCCCGAGCCGGCGGCCTTCGCCGCCGCCATCGCCCGCGCCGCCGGCCCCGAGGGGCAGGCCGCCGCCGCCCGCGCCCGGGAGTTCTGCCGCCGCCATTACGCGCCGGAGCGCTACCAGGAGCTGGTCGCCGCCGCCCTGGCCAAGGCCGTTCCCGGACCCGGCGCGGCCTGAAAAGCCGCCCCGCTCCTCGTTTGACAAAGAAATGGCGTTGTGTTAAGGAAATGGCGGAGGCAGGCCATGACGAGTTCAGCCCGGGCGGCCGCCAGGCCGCGCAGGGGCATGCCGGCCACAGGCCGGCGCAGCCGCATCACCCGTCCCGGATGAACATCCATTTCTTCGCCAAGAGCGACATCGGCCGCGTCCGCGCCGCCAACGAGGATTATTTCCTCAACGAGAAGATCTCCGACAGCGAGTACCTGTTCGTCGTCGCCGACGGCATGGGTGGCCACCAGGCCGGAGACATCGCCTCCCGGCTGGCCTCGGAGTCGTTCCTCGACCACTACCGCGGCCTGAGGAAGAAGGGGGCGGCCGTGTCCGCCGCCATCGACCAGTCGGTGCGCCGGGCCAACCTGGTGGTGTTCCGCAAGGCCGCCGCCGACGTCGAGAAGCGCGGCATGGGCACGACCTTCTCGGCCGTGGTCATCGCCGGCATGAAGGCCTTCATCGCCCACGTCGGCGACTCGCGCGTCTACCTGGTCCGCCGCAACCGCATCAAGCGGCTCACCACCGACCACTCCTTCGTCGAGAAGCTGGTCGAGGAGGGGAGGATCTCCCCCGACGAGGCCCGCGACCACCCGCAGAAGAACGTCCTGTACATGTCGCTGGGCGCCCGCGAGAGCTTCACCCCGGAGATCATGAACGACATCATCCTCGAGGACGGCGACGCCCTGGTCATGTGCTCCGACGGGCTGAGCAACATGGTGGACGACGAGACGCTGATGAACGTCGTCATGGGCGGCTATCCCGAGGAGGCGGCCGAGGAGCTGGTGCGGCTGGCCAACGACCACGGCGGCGCCGACAACATCACCGTGCAGGTGATCCGCCTGGGCACGCTGGAGACGCTGGAGAAGACCAAGCCCATCCGCGTCGGCCGGAAGCGGCGCCGGGTGGCCAAGGGGACGGCGGCGCTGCTGCTCTTCGCCCTGCTCGCCGTCCTGGCCTACCGCCTCTTCCTCTCCCCGAACGCCGGAGCGGCCGAGGCCGCCGGCGCCCTGGCGGTCCCGGCGCCGCCGCCGGCGCGCGCCTGGACGCCGCGCCTCGGCGAGATCGGCTCCGCTCGGCTCAACGGCCTGGGGGTGACCGCCGCCGACTGCCGCTTCCTGAGCGGGCGCAAGCTGTACGCCGTGCGCGACGGCCGCCTGGCGGTGTTCGACCTGGATTCCGCCGGCCTGCTCTCCATCGAGCTGGAGGCGGGCGAGCAGGTCGTGCCCAGCCGCGGCGAGGGCGTTTTCCTGCTGCGGCGCGACGCGACGCGCGATCCGGGCTACGCGCTGCTGCGCCAGGGGTCGGCGCGGCCGCTGCTGCGCATCCGCCATGACGGCCAGGTGAACTCGCGGGAGAGCCGGCCGGGCGGCGGTTCGCTGTACCGCATCGCCGGCCTGGAGGGGGACGTGACCCCCGACTACATCGACGACGACCTCTTCCTTTTCCACGACCAGGGCCATTATTACGGCATCCGCGACTGGCGCAAGCCCGAGGGCCTGCCGGCGGTGATCGGCGGCCTGGCCGTCGTCGCCGGCGGCCGCCTGGCCTTCCAGTCCCAGGCCGGCGGCATGGTCATGCTGCACCATGACCCGGCCGCCGGGCGCGCCGTCCTCTACCGCATCGCCGGCGGCGTGGAGAAGCTCGGCGAGTACTCCCTGCCGGCGCAGCCGCAGCCGCTGCTGCTGGAGTACGCCGGCGACGAGGCCCTGGTCGCCTATTATCCCGACGGCTGCGCCAGATGGAGCGGCGGCAGCCGGCAGGCGAGCGGGCGCTACACCCTCGGCAATTTCCAGCTGCGAGCCGCCAAGGTCATGGCCGACCTCGCCGACGGCCGCAAGCTCGTCGTCGACGACGGCAACCAGCTGTTCTCGCTGGCCTGCGAACCATGATCAAGATCGGCGAAAAGCTCGGGAACTTCCTCATCCGCGCCGAGATCGGCCGCGGCGGCATGGGCACCATCTATTACGCCACCGACACCATGCTCAACCGCGAGGTGGCGCTGAAGGTCGTGCATCCGCAGCTGGCGGACAACGAGCAGCTGATGGAGCGCTTCAAGATCGAGGCCATGACCCAGGCCCGCCTCAACCATCCCGGCATCGTCACCATCTTCAGCTTCAACCGCATCGAGGACGAGTACGTCATCGCCATGGAGTACGTCGAGGGCCGCAGCCTGAAGGAGATCCTGCAGGAGCGCAAGCAGCTCCACCCCGCCGAGGCCGTCGACGTCATCACCCAGGTGGCGGAGGGGCTGCGCTACGCCCATGCCCACAACGTCATCCACCGCGACATCAAGCCGGCCAACATCCTGGTCGGCCGCGACGGCAAGGTGAAGATATCCGACTTCGGCATCGCCAAGATCTTCGGTGCCCAGGGGCTGACCAAGACCGGCATGCTGATCGGCACCCCCTGGTACACGTCGCCCGAGCAGATCCTCGGCAAGGACATCGACTTCCGCACCGACCTGTACTCCCTGGGCGTCACCTTCTACGAGGTGCTCACCGGCCGCGTGCCCTTCGACTCCGACACCAACTCCGAGTTCCAGATCCAGAAGGCGCACCTGGAGACGCCGCCGCCCCGGCCCTCCATCTACAACCCGGAGATCGGCATCAAGCTGGAGCGCTTCATCCTGCTCGCCCTGCAGAAGAGGGTCGAGAAGCGCTTCCAGAGCGCCCGCGAGATGATCGACGAGCTGAACCGCATCCGCCTGGAGCTGACGCGGGCGGGCATGACCTATTCCCCCGGCGTCACCCAGAGGATCGACGTCCCCGGCGCCTCCCGCCGGCGCTGGCTGCTGGCGCCGCTCAAGGCCCTGGCCTTCCTGCTGCTGCTGGCCGCCGGCATCGCCCTCTTCCTGTTCCTGTCGGGCAAGAAGGGGATGGTCGAGAAGGGAGCGGCCATTCCGTCCGCGCCCGGCGAAGCCCAACCGGTCCCCGTCGCGGGCTCCGTGACGCCGGGACCTGTCGCCGGCAAGGACGCGCCGGCGCCTGGGGACGCCGCGGCCGCGCCGCAGGCCGGAACGGACGCCGCTCCCGCCGCGAAGACGCCGGCCGGGCAGGCGGCTGCGCCCGCCGCCAGGGAGGAGAAGCCCCCTGCCGGCGGCGCCGGCGCTGCCGGGGAAAAGGCCGCGCCCGGCGCCGGGAACGCCGCGGCGTCCCCGGTCACGCCTCCGGGCGAGCGGATGGACGCGGCGCCGCAGGAGGCGCTGCCCCAGGAGGAGGCCCTGGGTCCCCTGGAGGACTCGCTCGGCCGGCTGCGCTCGCTGCTGGAGTCGCGCAACCTGCCGGCCGCCGACCGCCTGGCCACCGCCCTGCTGCGCACCGGCGTCGACGCCCGCGCCTACCCCCTGCTGGGCAAGGTCAAGTTCCATGCCGGCCAGTTCGCCGGCGCCGAGCGCCTCTGGACGCAGGCGCTGCAGGACAACCTGCTCATCACCCTGGAGGTTGGGCACGTCCACGGCGGCGCCAATGACGTATGCTTCGGTCAGCTCAAGTTCAAGAAGCAGCTCGTGCTGTTCAACTCCGATTCCCAGGGCAGCCACAGCTTCGTACTCGGCGCCGGGAACATCCAGCCGCTCTCGCTGGGCGGCGACATGACCATCCGCATCGCCGGCAGCGCCGGCGGCCAGGAGGTCAGCGAACGCTTCGTGGTGACCGGCATGCTGCGCCGGGCGCAAAAGAGCCGATTCCTCGTGGATTTCATCAATCGCCACGTTCGCTAGAGGAGGGAGGATGAAACAAGACCGTCTCGCGGCTCTGCCCGCTGCCGGGCGCGCCTACGTAGCCTTTTCCTTCGCCGGCTTCTGGCGCGAGAACCAGGGCACGCTGCTCCTGGCCGCGGCCGCCCTGGCCGCCGTCGTTGTGCTGCTGCTCTGGCTCGCCCGCCGGCGCCGCCAGGATTCCTTTCCCGAGCTGCGCCCCGCGCCGCCCAGCGCCGGGCTTGCCGGCGATTTCGCCGCCACGCTGGTCGAGGGGCAGCCGGAGCCCGTGGAGCGCCATGCCGCCCCTTCTCCCGGACTGCACGGGAAGATCGAGGTGCAGGTCCAGGGGCAGGTGATCAGTTCCTTCCTGGTCACCGACAACCCGCTGCCGATCGGCCGCGATCCCGGCCAGGCGCTGGTCGTCATCCAGGAACCGATCGTTTCCAAGCTCCATTGCCAGATCTTCGCCCGCGGCGGCCAGGTCTTCGTCAAGGACCTGAACTCGACCAACGGCGTCTACATCCGCGAGGAAAAGATCGGCGAACGCCGGCTGCAGGACGGCGACCAGGTGTTCCTGGGCAAGAAGGGAACGGTGCGGATCGTCTATCACGCATAGGAGGAACAATGAAGCGCTGCGCATGGATCCTGCTGCTCCTCATCATCGCCGGGAGCGGGCTCTCCGGTCAGAAGGCGGTCGAGCGGGACGCCGTCCTGGCCGACCCGGAATGGCAAAAGCTCTACGACGGCTGCCAGCCCGATCCGGCGCTCCTCGCCAGCCTGCGCGAACGGATCGCCGGCGCCCGGGTGGAGGTATACTTCGCCTTCTGGTGCGGCGACTCGCGCAACCACGTCCCCGTGTTCAGGAAGATCGTCGACCTGCTGGATGTCCCCGACCTGACGGTCGAGTACTTCGCGGTTGAGCGCAAGGCCTCCCCCGAGCAGAAGTATTTCGCCGCCGACAAGGAGGTGGAGCGCGTGCCCACCTTCATCGTGTACCGCGACGGCAGGGAGATCGGGCGGATCATCGAGAATCCCAAGGTGTCCATCTTAGAAGATCTATTGAATATTGTGCTTTAATTGAACCTAAGTGACAAGTGACGAGTAACGAGTGACGAGGAATTGCATTTACTCGAGTTAGCGCCATATTGTCTTCTCATCACCGATCACGGAATTCGATTGGTTCATGATTCAGTGCTCTCATGATCCAGAAAGCAGGCAGCAGCCGTAAGGGTAAGATCGAACCCGTTCTGGTCAAACTGACGTGACGGGTAACGAGTGACGAGGAGCCGCAATATCTCGAATTAGCTCCTTGCGGTTTTCTCGTCACTTGTCACTTGTTACTTGTCACTGAGGCCTGCGGTCTCAGAGATACGGCGCTAGCTCCAGCACGGACGGCGGATCGCTCTGCCTCTTGAAGTATTCCGGCACGAGGGTTATGCCCAGGGCCGCCTCGGCGGCGGTGCGGTACCGCCCCCAGAGCACCAGCCAGCAGGAGCGGCCGTCGCGGCTGGTCTTGTTGAGCAGGAAGAAGCCTTCCTTGTCGCTCAGCTGGCCGTAGGCGGTGCGCACCGACGCCTTCAGGCAGTCCATCTCCAGCAGGATGCTGAACTTGACGTCGGCCTCGAGCATGATGCCGCGCCAGATGTCTCCCGCGGCCCGGAAGTTCCCGGCGGCGAAGCGCCGCCCGGCTTCGGCCTCCTTTTCCAGCGAGGAAGCGGCCGGGGGCTTGACCGAGGTGGTCGCCGGGGCCTTTACCGGGGTGACGGCCGAAGCGCCCGGCCGCGGCTCCGTGCTCATCGGGCCGGCGACGGGCTTCTGTCCCGCGGCGGGAAGGGTGCCGGGCGCCAACGTTCCCCCGGCAGGCGGCTCCTTCTGGCCAGCGACGGCCGTCCCGGCCGCGCCGGGCGCGGGCGCCTGCTTTCGGGGGCGCGCGGCCGGCGGTGCCTTGCGGGCTGCGGCCGGCTTCGCCGTTACCGGCGCCGGCGGCTCCTTGCTGCGGGTGAACCAGAGGAAGGCGCCGGTGATGGCGGCGACCAGCAGGACCGTGAGCAGCAGCATGCTCGGCCTGCGCGACTTCGTTTTCTCCGGCCTCTGGAACGGGGCGGGATGCGGCCGCGGCCGCGGCTCCGGCTTCGCCCTCGGGACCTCCTTTTCCTCCTCCGCCGCCTCGGCCGTTCCCGGGGGCAGCAGGTCGGGGAAAGTAGGCA
>DAHVOV010000304.1 GCA_027318645.1 Candidatus Aminicenantota bacterium | reverse complement strand
TGTTCGTCGGCGGGCTGCTGGCGTTCCTCGCGGCGCACCTGTGCTACCTGCGCGCGTTCACCGTCGACACCCGTCTGTTCGCGCGGTGGTTGCCGCTGGGGGCGATCGGCGCGATCGGCGCGGCGATCCTGGCATTCCTTTGGAGCGGGCTGGCGCCGGCGCTCAGGGGCCCGGTGATCGCCTACGTGGTCGTGCTGGTGGCGATGGCGGCGCAGGCGCCGGAGCGGAGGCCTTGGGGGCGGTCGCCGGCGCGTGGGCCGGGGCCTTGGGCGCTGCGGCCGGGGCAGGAGCCGGGGCCTTGGGCGCGGCGGCCGGCGCCGGAGCCGGGGCCTTGGGAGCGGCGGCCGGCTTGGCCTCGGCTTTCTTCTCGGGAGCCGGCTTGGGCTCCGCTTCCTTCTTTTCGGCGGGCTTCTTCGGGGCTTCCTTCTTCTCGGCGGCCTTCTTCGGCGCCTCTTTCTTATCGGGCGTGCCCTTGGCGGGCTCCTTCTTCTCCACGGACTTCTTGGGGGGCTTGGCCATCTCGGCTTCCAGGGCGGCGACCTTCTTGGCGTTCTGGGACAGCTCGCGCAGCTGCTCGAGCTGCTCGACGTTGATGACCGAGGAGTGCGACTTGACCCCCAGGCCCAGCTTGTCCAGGAAGTACATGGCCAGCTTGTTGGACAGCTGGAACTGCTTGGTCGCTTCGTGGAGCTTGATGGTTGACATGAAGCGGTTCTCCTATTGCTTGGTTTGCGGCTCGCCGCCGTCGCCCTTGCGGTTGGCGATCTGGATGTCCCAGCCGGTCAGCTTCGAGGCCAGCTTGATGTTGACCCCCTTCTTGCCGATGGCCGCCGACAGGGTGTCCTCGCGCACCGTCACCTCGGCCACCTGGTTCTCGGGGTCGACCAGGTGCACCTTGACCACCTCGGCCGGCGTCAGCGCCGAGGCGATGAAGCGCTCGGGGGCGCTGCTCCAGGCGATGACGTCGATGCGCTCGCCGCGCAGCTCCTTGGTGATGGCCAGCACGCGGTTGCCGTTCATGCCCACGATGGCCCCCACCGGGTCGATGGCCTTGTCGGTGGAGTAGACCGCCACCTTGGACTTGATGCCCGGCTCGCGGGAGACGGCGAAGATCTTGACGATGCCCTCGGCCACCTCGGGCACCTCCTTCTTGATCAGCTCGACGACGAAGTCGTTCATGTAGCGGGTGGCCAGCACCAGCGGGCCCTTGCCCTCGGAGAACACCCTCTTGATGAGGAACTTGATGATCTCGCCGCGGCGGAAGCTGTCCTTGGGCGAGAGCTCCTTGGGGGGCAGGACGGCCTCGCCCCATTCCAGGCCGATGATGTAGTTGCCGTTCTCGACCCGGCGCACGTCGCCGCTCATCAGCGTGCCGGCCAGCTGGAAGTACTTCTCGTAGATGGTCTCCTGCTCGGCCTTGAGGATCTTCTGCATGATGATCTGCTTGGCCGACTGGGCGGCGATGCGCCCCAGGGTCTCGCCCGGCAGGTGGATCTTGATGACGTCGCCCTCGCGGGCCTTGGAATCGTACTTCAGGGCGTCCTTCCAGTGGATCTCGGAGAGCGGGTCGGAGACCTCCTTCACCACCAGCTTGCAGACGTAGACCTCGATGATCCCCTTCTGCTCGTCGATCTCGATCTGGATGTCGGCGTCGGGGTCAAAATACTTCTTGGAGACGGTGAGCAGGGCCTCTTTAATGGCAGAAAAGAATATGTCTGGATTGATGCCGCGTTCGCGGCTGATCTGACGGATGCTCTGCAACAAGTCTTCTGCCATGGATGGTCCTCATTTTGCACATGGGCAACGAGCCATTATAAAGGATTTCACCGGGAAATGCAAACGTTCCCGTCTCGGGGCCCCTATGAGCCTGGCGTACGGCGTATGGCACGCGGCGTACGGCGTACGGGCAGGCAACGATCTTACAGAGCATCGAGGTACCACGTACCACGTACCACGTTCCACGTTGAAAAAGAGCCAGAATTGTCCAAAATAACCTTCAGAAGCTGGTAGGGCTGAAGCACCAAGTTCCAAGCACCAAATTCCAAATAAACACCAAGCGCCAATGACCGAATGACCCAAACGAAGAGGAAGGGCAATCAAGTGGACTAGCAGGAAACAAGTATCAAAATCCAGGCCCCAAAGTCCGAAAAAGACAGGAATTCCTATAAGGATCAAAGGAAAAACGAATAAAACCTGGAAGGGCTGTTGTTTTGGGCATTGGAATTTGGAACTTGGAAATTATTTGTGATTTGGTGC
>DAHVOV010000277.1 GCA_027318645.1 Candidatus Aminicenantota bacterium | reverse complement strand
GGGGCAGCGGGCCCACGCCGAGGTCGAGCGGCTGGTCCGTGCCTGGCGGCCGAGCCGCCTGGACGACGGCGCCAGGCGCGGATCCGCTCCAGCCCCTTTCCCGGGTCGAAGTGAAGCCGGCGGAACGCCGCCTCCACCTGCCCCTGCAGCTCCGTGTCTAGGGCGCGCCAGCCGGCGCCGGCCATGGCAGCGGCGTCCGGGTACCGCTCATAGAACGCCTTCAGCGCCTCATGGGCGATGGTGCCGATGAGGCCGCCCTCGCTCTCGGCGGCGACCTCCTGCCGCTCCTGCAGGCCGAGGACCCTGTGGAAATAGAACTGCAGCGGGCAGCGGACGTAGGTCTCCAGCGCCGAGGGGGAGAGGGACAGCCGGTCCAGGCGGGCGCGGACGGCGGCCGTCTTCTCCACCCGCCTGAGCTTCCTCTCGCCGATGGCGAACGGCAGGGGGATCGCCGCCGTCGCCGGCGCCGCGCCGGTCCGCTTCTCGATCTCGTAGGCGATGCGCTCGATGTAGCGGCTGCGCTCGTGCTCCTGTCCCTCCTCGTTCCGCCGGGGGTAGAGGATGTGCACGCGGCCGGCGGCTCCCAGCAGGGAGAAGAAATTGAAGGCGTACACCTTTTCCCAGTCGCCGTGGTCGCGGATGGCGAATATGGCCCGGATGTCGGCAGGCAGGATGGGGTCGTATTTGGCCGTCCCGGGCAGGATGCCCTCCAGGGCGTCGAGGACGATGACCTCGTCGAAGGAGAGCCCGCGGAACTCCAGCGGGCCCATCACCTGCACCCCCTGCAGCGGCGAGCCCTCGAAGCGGATGGCGCGGCCGCGGAAAAGGCCGCGCACCAGGGCCGCCATGCCGGCGGCGTCGGCGGCCCGCAGCGCCGCCTGCCGCGAGGCGGCGAACTCCTCCAGCTCGTCCAGGGCGGCGAGCGCCGCGGCGGCGTACTCGTTCAGGAACAGGTGGGCGCTGCGGTTGCCCTCGCTACCGACGCTCTCCAGGGCGTTGCGCAGGAACGCCAGCAGCGCCGGGACATCGGCGATCGGCTGGGGGATGAAGCGCCGGTGCAGGGCGGCGACCTGGGACATGACGGCGGCGGCCAGTTCCGGGTCGCTCCCGGCCGGCGCGCCGCGAAGCACGGCGTCCAGGGCGGCCTCCAGGCCGGCGGCGGTGAAGCGGGTCAGGTTCTGGCCATGGATGATGTCCTCCAGGAGGTGGATGCCGCGCTTCAGCGGCTCGCGGTCGTCGCCGCCTCCCGAGATCTTCACGTAGGGGTGGCGGATCAGCTGCAGGTAGTCGTCGGCCCCGATGTCGTTCCCGCCGCCGTGCTCCAGGATGGCCAGCATGGACTCGACCAGCTGCATCATGGGCGTCCGCTCCAGGGGATAGCCCAGCGTGATGTTGAAGGGCAGGCCGTTGCCGCCCTGATCGAAGCGCGAGACCGCGCCCTGCACGAAGGGGATGAGCGTCGCCGGGGAGGGGAGGAGCACGGCGACCCGGCGGCGCCCCTCCTCGTCCCGGCCGCGGCAGGCTTCCTCCAGGAGGCGGTAGGCGTGGTAGACCTCGCTCTCCACGCCGTCGCAGGGATGCAGCACCACCTTGCCGGCCAGGTCGTTCCAGGCGGGCGATGGCGGCAGGTGCGCCGGCTTCTCCAGGCCCAGGGTCTGGAGGGTCTCGGCCTGGAGGCGGAAGGGGGAGCGGGGGTCGTCCAGCGCGGCGGGGTCGCTGCGCAGGAAGAGCCACGCCTGGCGCTCGTCGCGGAAAAAGCGGAAGAGGGCCTTCTCGCTGGCGTTCATGGCGTTGAAGCCGCTGAAGGCCCAGCGGGCCGCCGGCGGCGTCTCCAGCGACCCGGCGGCGGCCAGCTCGGCCACGCGGCGGCAGGCCATGCCGCGGGTGGCCTGCAGGCGGCCGCCCAGCCGCTCGCCGAGCTCGGCGAGGAGCTCGGGGATGCGGCGGATGAAATCCTTGTACGGCAGGTGGTATTCGCCCAGCTCGGCGAACGTTTCGTACTGCTCGAAGTCGATACCCTGCACCCGGCCCCCCTCGGCCTGTATCTCCTCCAGGGCGGCCAGGACCTTCTGGGCCCAGGGCAGGAAGGAGGCGAAATCGCCCACCGGACGGTTGCCGTACATCCGTCCCGGGAACACGGCCAGGCAGCTCTCGTGGACCGCGTGCGCCGCCTCCAGCTCGCTGAGCACGCGGACGCCGGGCGCGTTCAGCCGGAAGAGCTCCTCGAAGAACGCCTCGATGGGGAACAGGGCCGGGGGGAAGAAGTTGCCGCCGACCGCGCGGGCCAGCTCCTGGCGCAGGAAGAAGCCGAAGCGCTTGCTGGGAAAAACGACGGCGGCCGCCGAAAGGTCGTTCCCGCGGCGATGCTCCAGGACCCAGGAGCAGGTCCTGCCGACCAGGCTGTCCTTGAGGCCGATCAGCTCGAGCACGGCACCTCCTCGATCTCGCCGCGGTCGATGTACAGCAGGAAGCCGCGGCACTCCCGGCCGGGGAAGAGCGGCCGTACGGCGGCCAGGTAGGCGCGCAGCTGCGCGGCGTAGGCGGCGCTCTTCTCCCTGCCGGTCTTGAAGTCGAGGACCCGGACCTCCTGGGGACCCACCTGCAGGCGGTCCAGGCGGCGGAGCTCCGGCGCCCCGCCCGCGCTGTCGATGATCTCCTTTTCGCTGTAGGACTCGCCCCCGCTGGCCAGGAGGCGCAGGACGTCGTCGCGGCGCAGGAAGGCCAGGACGGCCTCGCGGTCCCCTTCCGGCCAGCGGGCGGCGGCGGCGAGCTCCGCCAGGCGCGCTTCCAGGTGGCGGGCATCGCGGACCTCTCCCAGCCTCGAGAGCAGGTCGTGGATCCGCTCGCCGCGGCCGGCGCCCGAGCGGTCGCGGCGCGTCTCGATCTCGCTGCGCCGGAAGACGAGATAGCGGGAGTGCCATCGAGCTCACCCGCGCCTTCGAACAGGCCGACTTCAAGCCCTTCGACCGCGGCCCCCGCCCCGACGTCCTCTTCGCCGGAATGATG
>DAHVOV010000314.1 GCA_027318645.1 Candidatus Aminicenantota bacterium | reverse complement strand
GCCCTTGGTCACCTCGGAGGCGATGAAGTCGAAGTGCGGCGTCTCGCCGCGGATGATGGCCGCCAGGCAGATCACGGCCTGGTAGTGCTTGCTCTGCAGCAGGCGCTTGGCCGCCAGCGGGATCTTGAAGGCGCCGGGCACCCAGACCACCTCGATCTCCCCCTCCTTGGCGCCGCCGCGGGTCAGGGCATCCTTGGCCCCCTCCAGCAGCTTCTCGGTGATGAAGTTGTTGAAGCGCGACACCAGGATCGCGACCTTGAACCCCTTGGAAATGAGCTGGCCCTGGTATTCTTTCATTTTCTTCTCCATTGCCGCTAAAAATATCCTAAAAGCGCCCGCCTGTCAAGCGAAACCGCGGTGGAGACCCGTCACGCGCCAAGGGGCGCGGGTTGACAACGCCGGCGCCGTTCAACGATAATCGCGGCATGGACAGGATCCTGCTGGTCGAGGACAACGCCGCCATGCGCGAGATGCTGGCCAGCATCATCGCCGAGAAAGGATATGCCGTCGACGCCGCCGCCGACGTCGCCGCGGCCATGGCGCTCCTGAGGAAGGAGGACCACGCGGTGGTCGTCTCCGACCTGCAGCTCCCTGACATGGACGGCCTGACCTTCCTGAAGCGCACCCGCGACCTGCGCCTGCCCTTCATCATCCTCACCGCCTACGGCTCGATCGAGAAGGCGGTGGAGGCCATCAAGGAGGGGGCCTGGGACTTCATCGCCAAGCCGGTCGACCCCGACTACCTGCTGCTGATGATCGCCAAGGCGCTGGCGGCCACCCGCGTCGAGCGCGAGAACCTGGTGCTGCGCGAGGTGCTGCGCTCCGAGGCCGGGCGCACGGCCATCATCGGCAGCAGCCGCGAGCTGCTGCAGGAGGCGGAGAAGGCGCGCCAGGTGGCGCAGACCCAGGCCACGGTGCTGCTGCGCGGCGAGAGCGGCACCGGCAAGGAGCTGTTCGCCCGCGCCATCCACGCCCTCTCTACGCGCCGCGACCGCCCCTTCCTGGCCATCAACTCCGCGTCCATCCCCGAGAACCTGCTGGAGAACGAGCTGTTCGGCCACGAGAAGGGCTCCTACACCGGCGCCCACTTGCGCCAGGTGGGGAAGCTGGAGCTGGCCCAGGGCGGCACCTTCTTCTTCGAAGAGATCGGCGACCTGCCCCTGCCGCTGCAGGGCAAGATCCTGCGCGTGCTGGAGGAGAAGACCATCACCCGCCTGGGCGGCGGCCGCCCCATCCCGCTGGACATCCGCTTCGTCTTCGCCACCAACCAGGACCTGGAGCAGGCCGCCGCCGAGCGGCGCTTCCGCCAGGACCTCTACTACCGCATCACCAGCTTCCCCATCGACCTGCCGCCCCTGCGCGAGCGCCGCGGCGACATCCCGCTGCTGGCCGACCACTTCGTCCGCCGGCTGTCGCTGGAGGTGCGCAAGCGCGAGTTCACCCTCTCGGCCGCGGCGCTGGAAAAGCTGGCGGGCTACTCCTGGCCGGGCAACGTGCGCGAGCTGCAGAACGCCGTCGAGCGCGCGGTGATCACCGCCGCCGGCCCCGAGATCGGCCCGGCGGAGATCGCCCTCCCCGACCGCCCCTTTCCCCTGCCCGACGCCATGAGCCTCAACGGCAGCCTCAAGGAGGTGTCGTCGCGGGCGCAGCGGCTGGCCGAGAAGCTGAAGATCTCCCAGGTCCTCGCCGAGACCGGCTTCAACCGCACGCGCGCCGCCGAGATCCTGGAGGTCAGCTACAAGACCCTGCTCGACAAGATCAAGGAATATGGCCTGGCTGAGAAGGATTAAGCTCTTCTTCGTCGGAAAGCTCTCCTGGCTGCTGATCGAGGGGGTGGCGGCGCTCAGCCGGGTGACGGTCGAGGGCTATGAGCCGGTGCGCGAGCTGGAGAAGGCTGACGCGCCGCTGATCTACATCTTCTGGCACCGCCATATCCTCTTCGTCATCCACCGCTTCCGCGGCTCCGGCGCCCGGCCGCTGATCTCACTCTCCAGCGACGGCGACCTGGTGGCCGAGGTCGCCCGCGTGTTCGGCATGGACCCCATCCGCGGCTCCTCCTCGCACGGCGGCGCCCGCGCCTTCCTGGAGATGGCGCGCAGCATCGCCGGTGACCGCGCCCGGGTGCTGATCACCGCCGACGGCCCCCGGGGGCCGGCGCGCAAGGTCAAGGAGGGGGCGGCGCAGCTGGCGGCGCGCACCGGCGCCTGGGTCGTGCCCATCGGCTGGTCGGCCTCGCGGCGCAAGGTGCTGGAAAAGAGCTGGGACCGCTTCCTGGTCCCCCTGCCCTGCGGCCGCGTGCGCTTCGCCTACGGGGAGCCGCTGCGCCTCGAGCCCGACCTGTCGGCCGAGGCGATGGCGCGGGCCATGGCGCGCATGGCCGGCGAGCTCGACGCCCTGCAGCGCCGCCTCGGCGACGAGCCGGCCTAGCCCCGCGCGGCATTGGCCGCCACGGGGTTTTCTGCTATGATGGCCGGGAGACAAGGAGTCCCCATGAAGAAGGTCCGCAAGATCGGCATCCTCACCGGCGGCGGCGACTGCCCGGGGCTGAACGCGGTCATCCGCGCCGTGGTGCACACGGCCTGCCGCGCCGGGATCGAGGTGGTCGGCATCCGCGACGGCTATGCCGGGCTCATCCACAAGGACGTCCGGCCGCTGGCCCTTCCCGAGGTCTCGGGCATCCTTCCCCTGGGCGGGACCATCCTGGGCACCTCCAACCGCGACAACCCCTTCCAGTATGCCGAGCCGGGCGCCGGCGGGAAAGTGGAGCATCGCGACGTGTCGGCGCAGGCGCTCAAGACCATCGAGTACAACGAGATCGACGTCCTGGTCACCGTCGGCGGTGACGGCACGCAGATCATCGCCAACACCTTCTTCGAGAAGCACAAGCTGCCGGTGGTCGGAGTGCCCAAGACCATCGACAACGACCTGAACGGCACCGACGTCACCTTCGGCTTCGACACGGCGCTCAACGTGGCCACCACCGCCGTCGACAAGCTGCACTCGACGGCCG
>DAHVOV010000253.1 GCA_027318645.1 Candidatus Aminicenantota bacterium | reverse complement strand
GTGCTGGCCCTGTTCTTCGGCTCCGGCGTGGTCAACGAGGAGCTGGACAACAAGACCCTGGTCTACCTGACCAGCGTGCCGGTGCGCCGCCGCGACGTGCTGCTGGGCAAGTACCTGGCCGCCTTCCTGCTGGCGGCGCTGCTGGTCGTCGCCGGCTTCCTGCTCAGCTTCCTGGCCAGCGCCCTCGAGCGCCTGGGCGACGCCGGCGCCTGGGCCGAGCTGGGGCTCTTCCTGGGCACGGCGCTGCTGGCCCTGCTCTGTTACAGCGCCCTGTTCACCGCCCTGGGCGCCTTCATGAAGAAGTCGATCCTGCTGGGGCTGTTCTTCGTCTTCGGCTGGGAGAGCGTGGTGCAGTACTTCCCCGGCGTCACCCAGAAGTTCACCATCGTCCACTGGATCAAGTCGCTGCTGCCCTTGCCCCCCGGACAGAACTCCTTCCTCGTCTTCCAGCTGCAGCCCTCCCCGCCGCTGCAGTCGGTGCTCACGCTGCTGGTCCTCGGCGTCCTCTTCCTCGTCCTGGCCGTCCTCATCTTCGAGCGCAAGGAATACATCCTCGCGGACAACGCCTAAGCTCAACGGACTTCAGTGACAAGTGACAAGTAACGAGTGACGAGTAGCGGCGATTGACCGACCTGGGCAAATGATAAAAAAGCATTATTGGGGCGGACAGCGGCAGCAATAAACCGGTCCAAGTTGTTCCAATCACGAATCACCAGAAGCAGTCAGCTCCTTTGCTGTTGCTCGTCACTTGTCACTCGTCACTCGTCACCATTGCTCTTTCATTTCACATACGCCAGGGCATACGAGAAGAAGATGACCACGTCGGGGAAGAAGTGGATGGTCCAGGCGCTCAGCATGCCCCGGGTCTCGAGCATGCTGCGGGCCATGATCCAGGAGAGGAAGCCGGTCATGGCGAAGCCGACGATGCCGCTGGGCGAGCCGTAGAGCCAGTGGCTCAGGCCGAAGAAGACCAGGATCAGCCCCAGCGCATGCCCCTTGCCGATCACCTCGTGCAGGGTGGAGATCAGGCTGCAGCGGAAATAGGCCTCCTCGGTGAAGGCGTTGACCGCGGCGAACAGCAGGGCGGCGGGCAGCATGGGCAGGGCGCGCAGCAGGGTCGAAGCCGAGGGGGCGATGGCCAGGAACGTGGGCACGGCGACGGCCAGCGAGGCGATCCCGGCGAAGATCCAGGTGAATTTCCTCCACGATTCCCCCGCCCCGATCCCCAGCCAGCGGATGGGGGCGATCGGCGCCCCCATGTCGCCCCTGGCCAGGAAAAAGGCCCGGCGGTCGCGCTTCATGAGCCACAGGACAGCGATCACCGCCAGGGCGACCAGGATGTCAAGGACCATGATCGCGGCGTAGCCGGTGAAGAACGGGACGCCTTGGTAGTTGAAATGCCCCTGGAACCAGGCCGTGCTCCTCAGCACCCCGGTCAGCCCCAGGGCCAGGAACAGGGTGAACAGGGCCAGGGCGTACGGCCGCAGCCGGCGCAGGACGCGGAACGCCAGGGTGGCGGCGACGAACGCCGCCAGGAACCCGACCTTGCCCCAGGTCATCCAGGGCGGCAGCGCGATCCCCAGCCGGCCGAGGATGATGTCCGGCAGGTCGGAAATGACCAGCATGGCGGCCCAGGCGACGGGAGCCAGGGAGCGGTTGTCCGAATGAGCTTGCTTCATCGTGTCCTCCTTGCGCCGCTCAGCGGCAGGCCAGGCCGGCCGGATACATGGCCATGAAGGCCAGCTCCATGTCGGAGATCGTCTCCTGGAAGCCGGCCTTCCGGTACTCGGCGAAGGTCCGCCGGATCAAGGCCTCGTTGAACCCCTGCGAGTAGCCGGCGAACGACGTTCCCAGGTCGCCGCGTCCGGCGTCCAGGTCGAGGACCTTGGCGCCGTCGGCGCAGGCAAAGGAAAAATCGCCCAGGCGCACCCGGCGCCAGGCCGGGTTGCGCAGCGTGCGGACATGGATCTCCAGCCGGCGGGGATCGTAAACGAGGCGCCACTGGGTCGGATTCTCCTGGATGTCGCAGTGCACCTGCTCCAGGATGTCGAAGGCGCGGCGAAGCAGGTCCCTTTCGCTTCCCGGCCGGCGCACCTCGGCTGCCAGGGTGACGAAGCGGTCGGGATCGTTGATGGTCGCGTTCAGGGCCTTGGCGCCGCCGAAGCCCTGGAACCCGGAGCGGGCCGCCAGGCATTCGGCGTACGCCTGGTTGGTGAGCGCCGGCACCGGCAGGTCCTCGCCCATGTAGAACCTGGACCGCCCGGCGATGAACTCCACGACGGCCTCGGCGCCGCCCCGGTCCAGCAGGTGGAAATGGAGCCGGCTGCCCATGGGCATGATGCGCACCGTGCCGGCGGCGGCGGCGGCATCGCCGACCGTCGCGCAGGTGTCCAGCAGGAACTGCATCCACTGCAGCTCCATCATACCCGGCCGCTCATCGCGATCCGGATAGTCCGCCGCATCGTGCCACATCATCTCGACCACCAGCCCGGCCTCGTTCATGCCTCCCATGGGGAACTCGCGGCCCACCTGGTTGAACGTCACGCTGCCGTAGCGGGCCGTCCACGAGGCGGCCTTCTCGCCGGGGAAGACCAGCGCCGTTTTATCCAGGCCGCGCGGGTTGACCATGACGGCGCCGCTCCCGGTGTAGAAGTCGAAGTTGCGGCCGAAGAGCAGGCGGTTCCCCTTGCGCAGCACGAAGGTCGAGCAGCCGCGCGCGGCGTCCGGCGCGGCGACGGCGATCGCGAGCAGCATCATCCAGGCCCGGAGCCAACGCGACGTGATTCGTCTCATCACTTCCTCCTTGGCGGTCCGCCATCGCCTGCCTGGGCGAAAAAGCGGCGCCACCCCCAAAATAGCATGGCCGGCGGCGCTGTCCAGGGGTCTTGTGACGGGCGGCGCGGTCTTGTGACCGGCGGCAAGGAGGCGGGAGGAGGGGCAAGGTCCCGGGACCGGCGGCAAGGCGGCGGGTCCGCGGTCCGCCTACAGTTCCCGGACCGCGCGGCGGAACTCGGGGACGTAGCGCCGGGCGACGGGGATGACCGCGGCCTCGTCCTTGAGCGTCAGCCTGAGCCCCTGGGCGTTGCCCTCGGCCCGGGCGACCTGCGCCATGTTGACGATGCAGGCGCGGTGGCAGCGGAAGAGGCGCGGGTGGAAGGGGCGCAACTGCCGCTCGATGCGGGTCAGGCTGCTGCGCAGCAGCGCCCGCCCAGGCTTTTCGCCCTTGAAGTGGACCTGGACGTAATTCTCCTCGGCCTGGATGTAGAGCAGGTCGCTCAAGGCGACGCGGAGGGTGTCGCGGCCGTTCTCGGCGACCAGTTCCACGCGCGGCGCGGCGCCGCTCCCTGCGGGCGATGGCCGCAGGGCCGGCCCTGCCAGCCGCCGGTTGGTCTCCTGCACGACGCGGGCGTTGCGCCGCAGCAGGCGCGCATGGTTGGCCAGGTTGATGATGGTGATGGGGAAGACGGCGATGAGGAACGTGAACAGGACGATCTGCGGCAGCGGCGGCGCCAGCAGTCCCTGGCCGCGGAAGACCAGGACGGTGAGCAGGTGGCACCCCAGCCCGATGACCAGCGTCACCCAGGACATGAAGAGGATCTGCCGGAGGAGGCTCCAGCTCTCCTCGCGGAAAAAGCGCGGCCACAGCAGCGGCAGCAGCCGGTCATTGGCGACGATGGCCAGGGCGGTGACCAGCCCGTAGCCGGCGAACAGGAGGCGCCGCGGCGGCGAGGCCATGAGGTTGAATCCGAAGGGCTGGAAGACGGTGAAGAAGACGAATACGAACAGGCCGCAGGACGCCCCATACGCCAGGGCGGACGCGGCCGAAGACTCGCTGGGGTACGGGCTGTTCAGCGTCGCCCAGAACCTGCGCAGCATCGTCGCCGGCGCCTCAGGGGAGGCGGTAGACGACCGAGTTGATGTTCATGCCGGCGCCCACCGAGGCGAAGACGATGTCGTCGCCGGGAGCGAGGGCGTGGTCCTCCAGCTTGCCCTTGAGGATCAGGTCGAGCAGGGTGGGCACGGTGGCCACCGAGCTGTTGCCCAGCCAGGAGATGATCATGGGCATGACCTCGCTCCGATAGACGCCGCCGCTGAGCTTGAAGAGGCGCTTCACGATCGCCTCGTCCATCTTCTCGTTGGCCTGGTGGATCAGGACCTTCTTGATGTCGCCGATCCCCAGCCCCGCCTTCTCCACGCTCTCCTTGACCACCAGCGGCACGGTCTTCACCGCGTACTCGTAGAGCTTGTGGCCGTCCATCTTGATGTACAGCTCGTCGCCCTCGTGGCCGGGGTCATTGGAGCGCCCCAGCCACAGCATGAAGGCGTGGTCGAAGGAGTCGGTGCGGGCGGCGTGAGACAGGATGCCCACGGGCGCGTCGCTCTCGCGCGCCTCCAGGATGGTGGCGCCGGCGCCGTCGGCGTAGATCATGCTGTCGCGGTCATGGGGGTCGGACGCGCGGGAGAGCGCCTCGCTGCCGATGACCATCACCCGCCGGCAGTCGCCGGAGCGGATATAGTAGTCGGCCTGGATCATCCCCTGCAGCCAGCCGGGGCAGCCGAAGACGATGTCGTAGCACACGGTGCGCGGGTTGGCGATGCGCAGCTTGTGCTTGATCCGCGTGGCCAGCGAGGGAATGAAATCCGAGCGCACGACGCCCGGGCGCACGTCGCCCACGTTGTGGGCGACGATGATGTAGTCCAGCGTCTCACGGTCGATCCCCGAGGAGCGCAGGGCGTCCTCGGCGGCCAGGAAGCCGACGTCCGAGGAGACCTGGTCGTCGGCCAGGTAGCGCCGCTCGCGGATGCCGGTGATCTCGGCCAGCTTGTCGATCGTCTCCTGGTTGCCCTTCTTCAGCCTTTCGCCGCTGCCGTCGAAGAAGGTCTTGTCCAGGAACTCGCTGTTCAGCACGCGCCGGGAGGGGACACAGCTCCCCGTGCCGACGATGACCGAATACACTTTCTTTTCCATTGTCACCATCTGGGGTTCGATTTGCGGAAGGCCTTTCTTTCCAAGGCGGTATTGTCCCCCATTTTTCCGCTCCTGTCAACCCGGCGGGGCCGGGAAGGCCGGCGGCGCCGGATCAGCGCGTCTCCGGCTCGATCCAGCCCGAGCGGTCGGGCTCCGCGGGCATCTCCGCCCGGCGGGGCGGGTCCTTCGCCAGCTGCTCCAGCAGCACCGCGACCGCCTTCTCGATGCAGGGGTCGCCCCCGGCGGCCACCCGCTCGGGCAGGTCGATGACCTCGATGTCCGGGGCCACGCCGCGGCCCTCCACCGCCCAGCCGCCCTCGTCGCCGACGAAGCCGAAGGTGGGCACGCTGAGCGAGCCGCCGTCCACGAAGTCGGGGTTGCCCGACAGGCCGATCAGCCCGCCCCAGGTGCGCGTGCCGATCAGCACGCCCAGCTTCTTCTTGCGGAAATAGTAGGGGAAGGCGTCGCCGCCCGACGAGGAGTAGCCGTTGATCAGCATCGCCTTGGGGCCGTCGTGGGCCACGCCCGGGTCGGGGTTCAGCCCCAGGCCGCGGCGCGCCCAGTAGTTGAGGGTCTTGCGCGCCAGCAGCTCGGCCATGACCACCGGGATGAAGCCGCCGCCGTTGTAGCGGTCGTCGATGATTAGCGCCTCCTTGCGGCCGTAGGCGTACATGCCCTTGAACAGCTCGGTGTTGCCGGCGCGCGCGGTGTCGGGGACGTGGATGTAGCCGATGCGGCCGTTGGAAAGGCGGTCGACCATCTCGCGGCGCGAGCGCACCCAGTCGAGGTACATCAGGCCGAGCTCGCTCTTGACCGGGGTGATCCAGTACTCGCGCGCGCCGGCGCCGTCGGCACGGTCGCTGACGCGGATGGCGACGCGGCGGCCGGCGGTGTTCTCCAGGAAGCGGTAGGGGTTGTCGGCCAGGGTCACCTCGCTGCCGTTCAGGGCGATGAGCCAGTCGCCCGGGCGCACCTCCACCCCCGGCTCGGTCAGCGGCGAGCGCGTCTCCTCGTTCCAGTTCTCGCCGGCGTAGATGCGGGCGATGCGGTAGCGCCCCGCCTTCTCGTCGGCGCGCAGCTCGGCGCCCAGCAGGCCGCCCTCGACGCGGGCCGGCCGCGGGAAGTCGCCCCAGTTGACGTAGGTGTGACCGGCGTTGACCTCGCCGACCATCTCGCCGAAGAGGAAGTCGAGGTCGGCGCGGTGGCCCAGCGAGGGCAGCAGGCGTGCGTACTTCTCGTAGACCTTCTGCCAGTCGACGCCGTGCAGGTTCTTCTGGTAGAACCAGTCGCGGAAGATGCGCCAGCCGTCGCGGAAGATCTGCGCCCACTCGCGCCGCGGCTCGATGCGCAGGACCAGCTGCGACAGATCCAGGGCGCCGTCGCCGGCCTTCTGGTCGGCGCCAAGGCCGACGACGCCGAACTGGCTGCGGGCCTGGTACAGGACCTTGGCGCCGCCGGCGGCCAGCACGGCCGAGTCGACGCCGGCGATGACCACGCTGTCCTTGCGGTCCTCCAGCTTGAACTGGCGCAGCTCGCGCTCCTTGAAGTAGAGGATGCCGCCGTCGAGCGCGCGCAGGGCGGCGTAGGCGCCGCTGGGCAGCGGGAAGGCGGTGACGCGCGCGCCGCAGCCGTCCGTGTCGATGCGCACCGCCGGCGCGGCGGCGGCCGCGGCCGGCTTCTTCGCCTCCTGGGCTTCCCCGCCCGCCTTTTTCCCCTCCTCCACGTCGTTGCGCTCGGGGAACAGCGGCGGCGTGTCGCGGGTGAGGGCCAGGGCGTAGACGCGCGTCGCCCGGTTGTAGAGGTAGTCGAACTCGAAGTCGGAGAACTCGAGGTTGAAGTCGCGGTTGGAGAGGAAGAAGATGTAGCGGCCGTCGCGCGAGAACACGGGCGAGAAGTCGTTGTAGGCGGCGTCGGTCAGCTGGAAGGCCTGCCGGCGCTCCAGGGAGTAGACCCAGACCGCGTCCTGGCCGCTGTCGCCGTCCTTGCTGTAGACCAGCCAGCGCGAGTCGGGCGACCAGTTATAGTCGGTCAGGTCGTGGCGGCGGGCGCGGTCGACCACGGTGACGGCGCCGCTGGCCACGTCGAGAAGCTGCAGCGCCTGCTCGCGGTCCGCGAAGAGGAGCATGCGGCCGTCGGGCGACCACTTGGGCGGGAAGCGCCAGCTGCGGCTGCCGCGGGTCAGCTGCCGCGGCGCGCTGGCGCCGCCGGCGTCCATGACGTAGACCTCGTATTCGCCGCTGGCGTCGGAATAGTAGGCGATGCGCGAGCCGTCGGGCGACCAGGCGGGGAAGATCTCGCGCACGCCCTGGCTGCGCGTCAGGTTGACCGTCCGCCCCTCCTTCTCCGGGACGGTGAACAGGTCGCCGCGGGCGTCGAACACCGCCCGCTTGCCGCTGGGAGAGAGGTCGTAGCTGCCGACGAACTCGGCGACGTTCTTGAAGTACGGCAGCACGCCGGCGCTGTCGAAGTTCAGGTTCACCGCCAGGCGCCGCTCCTGGCCGCTGGCCAGGTCCAGGACGTGCAGGCGGCCGCCGCACTCGTAGACCAGCCGGCCGTCGCGGCCGGAGGGCCACAGGACGTCGTAGTCCCGGTGGTGGGTCAGCTGCGCGACGTCGCCGCCCTGCAGGTCGCAGGAATAGACGTTCAGCGTCAGGTCGCGGTCGGAGACGAAGTAGATCCGCTCCCGCCACCAGGAGGGGTGCTGGTCGGTGCCGGGGAAGTCGGTCAGGCGCCGCGAGGCGTTGGCCGCCAGGTCATAGATCCAGATATCCTGGGCGCGGCCGCCGCGATAGCGCTTCCAGGTGCGGAACTCGCGCTCGATGGGCGTGTAGACGATGCGGCCGGCGTCGGGGGAGAACGATCCGCCCCCGGCCTCGGGGATGGCCAGCGGCGTCTCCAGGCCGCCGTCGAGGGGCACCAGGAAGTACTTGCCCATGCGCTCGCCCCAGGGGGTGCGGTTGCAGCGCACCAGGATGCGCCGGCTGTCGGGGGTCCAGTCCAGCACCACGTAGTCATAGCCGCCGCGCGGGGGCATGACGCCCACGTCGTTGTACCAGGTCAGCTGCCGCGGCTCGCCGCCCGCGGCCGGCATGACCCACACCTGCCGCGAGCCCGAGTACTCGGCCGAGAAGGCGATCCACTTGCCGTCGGGGGAGATCTTGGGGAACAGCTCCAGGCCGGGGTGGGAGGTCAGCCGCCGGGCGTCGCCGCCCGCGGCCGGCACCGACCAGATGTCGCCGGCATAGACGAAGACGACCCGGTCGCCGTTGATGTCGGGAAAGCGCAGCAGGCCGGCGTCGGCTTGGGCGAAGGCGCCGACGGCGAGGGACAGCATGGCCAGGGCCGCGATGATCGGTCGTTTCATGGTGCCTCCTGGAGGTGAAGGGCGATTATAGACGCAATCCCCGCCCCGGGCAAGGACGATGCGGCCAGGCCGACGGCGATGAAAAAAAATTTTCGGCTCCCGATGTATTGACATCCGATATATCGTATGCCATTATATCATTGTTCGATATATCGTGCTCCGCCATAAAGGCGCGGCGCAAGGAGGACGCGATGGGCAAGAACGAGGAGGCGGCCCGCTTCCTGCCGCTGACCGAGGCCACCTACTGCATCCTGCTGGCCCTGGCCGAGCCGCTGCACGGCTACGGCATCATGCAGAAGGTGGAGGCGGCCAGCCGCGGGGCGGTGCGCATCGGCCCGGGCACGCTGTACGGGGCCCTGACCGTCATGGAGAAGGACGGGCTCATCGCCCGCCACGACGAGGTCGACCGGCGCAAGCGCTACGCCCTGACCGCGCGCGGCCGGTCCGTGCTGGCCGCCGAGCTGGAGCGCCTGCGGCTGCTGGTGAGGATGGGCGCCGGCTCCACCGCCGGCGCGGACACGAGATCGTGAAACAGGAGAAGAAGACGATGGAACGAAGGACAATGACGAGATTCAGGTGGTTCTGGGCCTGGAACGACGACCGGGAGGAGCGCTGGCTGGAGGAGATGGCCCGCCAGGGCTGGCACCTGGAGCGGCCGGGCTTCCCCGGCTTCTACCATTTCGCCGCCGGCGACCCGCGCGACGTCGCCTACTGCCTCGACTTCCGCAGCGGCAGCCTGGCGAAGCTGGAGGAGTACCGGCAGATCTGCCGCGACGCCGGCTGGGAAGAGGTGGGGCGCATGGGCTCCTGGTATTACTTCCGCAAGGAATTCCAGGACGGCCGGCGCCCTGAGTTCTTCAGCGACCGCGCCTCGCGGGCGCAGAAATACCAGCGCCTGCTGCTGTTCCTGCTCGTCATGCTGCCGCTGGTGCTGAACGGCCTGCGCCTGCTGCACCGGCGCGAACATACGGCGCTTCGCGACGTCCTCGGCGGCCTCTACGGCCTCATCCTGCTGGGCATGGCCGTGGCCATCATCCGCCTGTTCATGCGCATCCGCCGGCTGAAGAAGGGCTGAGCCGCGCGCTTGCAAATCCGTCCGCCCTTGGCTATCATGGGGCGAAGGAGATGCCACCATGTTCGACAAGAAAACCTACGTTCAGCGCCGCGCGAAGCTTTCCCGCCAGGTGAGATCGGGGCTGCTGTTGTTCCTGGGCAACAACGAGAGCCCGATGAACTACCCGGCCAACCCCTACTCGTACCGCCAGGACAGCACGTTCCTGTACTTTTTCGGCCTCAGCCACCCGGGCCTGGCCGCGGTCATCGACCTCGACGAGGGCCGGCAGACCGTGTTCGGCAACGACGTGGACATGGAGGACATCATCTGGATGGGTCCGCAGCCTTCGCTGAAGGGGCGCTGCGCCCGCGTCGGCGTCAACGACCAGCGGCCGCTGGCCGACCTGGCCGGCGTTGTGCAGGCGGCCGTGCGCCAGGGGCGCAAGGTCCACTTCCTGCCCCCCTACCGCGCCGAGAACGCGGCCTGGCTGGAGCGCCTGCTGGGCATCCGCGCCGACTCGGCCCGCGACCACGCCTCGGCCGAGTTCGCCCGGGCGGTCATCGCCCAGCGCTCGCTCAAGAGCGCGGAGGAGGTGGCCGAGATTGAGGCCGCCCTGGCGGTCAGCGCCGCCATGTACCGCGAGGCCATGGCCACGGCCCAGCCCGGCATCAGCGAGCGCGAGATCGCCGGCTTCATCGAGGGCATCGCCCTGGCCGGCGGCGGCCGCATGGCGTTCCCGGCCATCGTCAGCAAGCACGGCGAGACCCTGCACAACCATTTCCACGGCAACCGCCTGGCCGAGGGCGACCTGCTGCTCATCGACTCGGGCGCCGAGGCCGAGAGCGGCTATGCCTCCGACATCACCCGCACCATCCCCGTGGGCGGCCGCTTCAATCCCCTGCAGAAGGACGTCTACGAGACGGTGCTGGACATGCAGCTCACGGCCATCGCCATGATCCGCCCCGGAGTCAGCTACCGCAGCGTGCACCTTCGGGCGAGCGAGGTGCTGGTCGAGCGGCTGGCGCATATCGGGCTGATGCGCGGCAACGCCGCCGACGCCGTCGCCTGCGGCGCCCACGCCCTGTTCTTCCCCCACGGCCTGGGCCACATGATGGGGCTGGACGTCCACGACATGGAGGACCTGGGCGAGACCTGGGTGGGCTATGACGACAAGGTCAAGCGCAGCCAGCAGTTCGGCCTGGCCTACCTGCGCCTGGCCAAGAAGCTCGAGCCCGGCCACGTGCTGACGGTCGAGCCCGGCATCTACTTCATCCCCGCCCTCATCGACCAGTGGCGCCGGGAGAAGCGCCACGCCGAGTTCATCCGCTACGAGCGGGTGGAGAAGCTGCGCGCCTTCGGCGGCATCCGCATCGAGGACGACGTGCTGGTCCTGAAGCGGGGCATGCGCGTGCTCGGCCCGGCCATCCCCAAGTCGGTCGCCGAGGTCGAGGCGGCGGTCCGCGGCCGCTAGCCGTCCCGCCTGGACCGCCCGGGGCGGTTGCACATCGCCGTCGATCGCCCTATAATACGGGCAGGCCAATGACGCGGCCCTGCGGGGCCGGGGGGGATGCCCATGGAAGAGAGAGAATTGAACTGGGTCGAGATGCGCCGCTACGCCCGGAGCAAGGGAGTGAACCCGGGCAAGCTGAGGAAGACCGAGCTGATCCGCGCCATCCAGGCCGCCGAGGGCAATCCGCAGTGCTTCGCCACCGAGAGGAGGGACCATTGCCCCGAGACGGCCTGCCTGTGGGAGCGCGACTGCAGGAAGCAGCCCGCCGTCGCGCCGGCGGGGTCGGAGCCCGCCTAGCCGCTCCCCGCGCTTGACATTCCCCCGCGGCTCGGATAGAATAAATTTTAACGTAAACAATATCGAGAGGCGCCATGAAAAAGAAGATCAGCCTGAGGGTGATCCGTCGCATCCTGTTCTATTACGAGGCCCTGCTGAAGCTGAACCTGCCGGAGAACGCCTATATCTCCTCCAAGAAGCTGGAGGAGGTCACCGGCGTCTCCTGCAACCAGGTGCGCCAGGATTTCTTCTACCTGGGCATTTCCATCGGCAAGCAGAAGAAGGGCTACCTGGTCAAGAAGCTGTTCCGCGAGCTGAAGAAGATCCTCTCCATCGAGCACGGCGCCCGGGTGATCATCATCGGCGCCGGCCGCATCGGCCAGGCGCTCTCGAACTACAAGCTGTTCAAGGACCACAACATCACCGTCACCGCCCTGTTCGACATCAAGCCCGAGCTGGTCGGCACCGAGGTGGGCAAGCCCGGGCAGAAGAAGCCGGTGCTGCACGTCAGCCAGCTGGAGGAGTACCTGAGCGCCAACCCCGACATCCACATCGCCCTGCTGACCCTCCCCGAGGAGGCGGCGCAGGAGACCCTGGACAAGCTGATCCGCCACGGCGTCAAGGGCGTGGTCAACTTCGCCCCCAAGATCCTCAAGGTGCCGAAGGAGGCCCGCGACGTGCAGCTGATCAACGACTGCATCGGCACGTCCCTGTACAAGATCGTCTACCAGCTATACAGCCGCCGCTGAGCCCCATGGACGGCGGTTTCCTCATCCTCCTGCTCCTCTTCCTGCTGCTGGTGCTGGCCAGCGCCTTCTTTTCCTCGGCCGAGACGTCGGTGCTGACCATCAACCGCGCCCAGCTGGGGCACCGCGCCAAGCGCCGGGACCGGCCGGCCATGCTGCTGTCGCGGCTGCTGGAGCGGCCCGAGGAGTTCCTCTCCACCATCCTGGTGGGCAACAACCTGGTGAACGTCGCCGCCGCCTCGGTGGCCACCTACCTGCTGACCCGCTTTTTCCACGGCGGCCAGGGGACGCTGCTGGTCATCTCCAGCCTGCTGACCACCCTGATCCTGCTGGTCTTCGGCGAGATCACCCCCAAGTCCTATGCCTACCGCCACGCCGAGAAGCTGGCCTTCCTGTACGCCCGGCCGGTGCGCTTCTTCGCCGTGCTCTTCTCGCCGCTGGTCAAGGCGCTCTCGCTGCTGCCCGCGGTCTTCTTCCGCCGCCAGGGGGCCAAGGCCTGGGGCCGCAAGGAGCTGAGCCTGGAGGAGATCAAGCACTTCCTTTCCATGGAGAGCCAGCTGTTCCGCGACCACCCCGAGACCCTGCGCATGCTCACCGGCATCCTCGACGTCTCGCAGAAGGACATCAAGGCCGTCATGACCCCGCGCGTGGCCATCACCGCCGTCCGCGAGGGCAGCAGCCCCGCCGAGCTGCGCCGCATCCTCCTGGAGAAGGGCTTCTCGCGCATCCCGCTCTACCGCGGCAAGCTGGACAACATCACCGGCATCATCGACTCGCGCCTGCTGCTGCGGGCCATGCTGAGCCAGGACCTCGAGCGCATCGACCTGCGCCAGGTCGCCGCCCGGCCCATCTTCGTCTCCGAGTACTCCTCGCTGAACACGCTGCTCAACGAGTTCAAGAAGCACCAGCTGAACCTGGCCGTGGTGCTGGACGAGTACGGCTCGACCATCGGCATCGTCACCCTCGGCGACGTGCTGCGCGGCGTGCTGGGCGACCTGGAGGTGCGCGGCCGCGGCATCCAGAAGCTGGGCGGCAACGCCTTCCTGGCCAAGGGCAGCCTGCCGGTGGAGGAGGTCAACACCGAGCTGGAGCTGGACCTGCCCGAGCGCAAGGACTACACCACCCTCTCCGGGCTGTTCATCTACGAGTACGGCCGCCTGCCCCAGGAGAACGCCCGCGTACAGGTGAAGAACTGCCTGCTGGTGGCCCGGAAGATGGGGCGGCGCAAGATCGAGGAGGTCGTCGTCATCCGCCATGAAGACCATCGCCCAGAATAAGAAGGCCTTCCACGACTACGAGATCCTCGACCGCTTCGAGGCCGGCGTCTCCCTGGTCGGCAGCGAGGTCAAGTCGATCCGCGCCGGCCGCGTCAGCCTCAAGGACTCCTACGTGGAGGTGCAGGGGGGCGAGGCCTGGCTGGTGCGCTGCCACGTCAGCCCCTACGAGCAGGCGGGGGTGTTCAACCACGAGCCCGAGCGCCGGCGCAAGCTGCTGCTGCACGAGCGCGAGATCCGCCGCCTGGACCAGAAGGTCCGCGAGCGCGGCTTCAGCATCGTGCCGCTGCAGCTGTACTTCAACGACAAGGGCCGCATCAAGGCCGAGATCGCCCTGGCGCGCGGCAAGCGCGAGTACGAGAAGAAGCAGAAGATCAAGGAGCGCGACATCCGCCGCGAGGTGGACCGCGACGTGCAGCGCTTTCGGAATAAAAAGAGCTAGAGACGTCAGACGGAAGCCCGCCCACACCGGTCTACAGGGAAGGCAGAGAGAAGAAAAAGGGAAGAGTGTGGGAAGAGAGAGTGGGAAAAGCCCTTTCAAAGCTTCTTTCCCACTTTGTCATCCCTCTGCCTTTCCCTCTGCCCTCCCTCTCTCTTCCCTGAAGCGCTTCTGCTCCCGCCAGCCGACACTTGAATTGTCGAAAGGGTTCATCTACAATTCTCCCATGACCCGTGAGTTGGCAGTTCCGTGGAGGGCAGCATGCCGATCGTCAATTTGAGCCAGATCCTCACCTTCGCCGCCGAGAAAGGTTCTTCCGACATCCATTTCCAGGTCGGCGCGCCGCCGCTGCTGCGCCACCACGGCGAGCTGTTCCCCCTGAAGCACCCGCCCCTGAGCGAGGAGGACCTGGTGGCCATCGCCCAGACGCTGGCCAAGTACCCCGACGCCGATAAGTTCAAGCAGGAGGTGCGCGACTACGACGGCTCGTTCGCCCTGGCCAACGTGGCCCGCTTCCGCGTCAACGTCTTCCGCCAGAACGGCCGCTTCGCCGCCGTGCTGCGCCTGATCCCCTTCAAGCCGCGCACCTTCCAGGAGCTCAACCTGCCAAAGGTGCTGGAGAAGATCGCCTCGCTCAAGCGCGGCCTGATCCTGGTCACCGGCGCCACCGGCAACGGCAAGTCGACCACCCTGGCGGCCATCATCAACCACATCAACCAGAAGCGGCGGGCGCACATCATCACCATCGAGGACCCGATCGAGTACCTGTTCGAGAAGAACCTGTCGGTCATCTCGCAGCGCGAGATCGGCCCCGACACCGAGTCGTTCGCCTCGGCGCTGCGCGCGGCCATGCGCCAGGACCCCGACGTGCTGATGGTGGGCGAGCTGCGCGACTACCAGACGATCGACACCTGCCTGAAGGCCGCCGAGACCGGCCACCTGGTCATGGCCTCCATCCACACCGCCGACGTGCTGCGCACCGTGAACCGCCTGCTGAGCTACTTCCCGGCCGAGGAGCAGCCGGCCGTGCGCCAGCGCCTGGCCGAGAACCTGGTGGCCATCGTCTCGCAGCAGCTGCTGCCCAGCCAGGACAAGACGGGCCTGGTCCCCGCCTGCGAGATCCTGCTGGCCAACAAGACCATCGAGATGTGCCTGAAGAACCCCGACAAGACCAACGAGATCCTGGCGCACGTCGCCAAGAACCGCGACCTGGGCATGCAGACCTTCGACCAGCACCTGATCGAGCTGGTGAAGGCGCGCAAGATCTCGATGGACGACGCCATGCTGGCCGCCGAGCAGGCCGAGCAGCTCGAGCGCGACATGACGCTGGAAGAATAGAAGATCGATTAAAGGTAAAAGGAAAAAGTAAAAAGGAAAAAGTGGAAAGCCCTTCCACGACTTCATTTTTCAACGAAGAATCAAGTTATCCTAGGAAGGAAACAGGAAATAATTCGGATCGGGCTGGCAAAAGTGCCCTTTACTTTTACCTTTTACCTTTTTCCTTTTACCTTTGGAAGTGATCGTTACCGTCAGGTCCCAACTCGCCGCAGCACCAGCAGTGTCTGGTCGTCGTCGGGGCGGGACTCGCCGATGAAGCGCTGCACCGCGTCCAGGAGCTCCCGGCCCATGGCGGCGGCCCCGTCCCGCGCATGGCCGGCGGCCAGCGCCGCCACGCGCTCGTTGCCGAAGCACTCGCCCTCGGCGTTGCGCGCCTCGTTGATGCCGTCGGAATAGACCAGCAGCAGGTCGCCCGGCGCCAGCGTCTCCTCGGCCACGGCGTAGGCGGCGTCTGCCAGCAGGCCCAGCGCTGCCCCGCCCTTGGCCAGCGAGCGCGGGACGCCGCCGCGCACCAGGATGGGCGGCGTGTGCCCGGCGTTGAGCAGGTGCACGGCGCCGCCGGCGCCGCGCACCTCGAGCACGGCCAGGGTGGCGAAGCGGTTGCTGATGCCGTCGCGGCGGAAGATGCGGTTGATCCGCCCCCCCAGCTCGGCCAGCGGCGTGGTCTCGCTGCACAGGGCGCGGATGGTCGCCTGCAGCTTGGCCATGAGCAGGGCCGCCGGCAGCCCCTTGCCCGAGACGTCGCCGAGCGCCAGCAGGTGCTGGCCGGCGTCGAAGCGGATCCAGTCGACCAGGTCGCCGCCCACGTCGTTGGCCGGGCGCGAGAACAGCCAGACGTCCCAGCCGGGGATGACCGGGCTGGCGTCGGGAAGCAGCCGCCGCTGGATCGCCCGGCCCTCGGCCAGCTCGCTGCGCGCCAGCAGCTTGTCCTTCAGCTCGAGCATCAGGATGAAGACGAGGATGGCGCCGCCCAGCTGGGCGAACTGCAGGTGGATGCCGGTGCCGGCCACATTGAAGCTGATCCGCACCAGGAAGATGAGATAGAAGGCGATGACCAGCAGGACACGGCGCAGCGGCGTCAGCTTGAGGAACAGGCTGCGGCCCAGCCAGAAGGCCAGGAAGGCCGCGCGGTGGAAGCGGCCCATCCTCTCCAGGCGGGCCTTCTGTTCCTCGTCAAGGTAGAAGTCGCGGATATCGGAAAAGTCGCGGCGGACGATCCGTTGCCAGTCGCGAAGCGGGACCTCGTGCCCCGTTGGGTCCTCCTTCCTGCCTTCCATGTGCCGCCTCCGCTTTCATCATACGGAAATCGGCAAAATTGGTTGCAAAACAGTGAACAGTGAAAGGTGAATGGTGAAAAGAATGGCCAGATCGGCCCGATATTACTCTAATAAGGTAAAAGGTAAAAGTAAAAAGGAAAAAGTAAAAAAAAGTTGTATTCGCCGGAGTGCTTGAACTTTTACCTTTTACCTTTTTCCTTTTAACTTATTAGGATCTTCGGCTTCCTTCTCCCGACCGAACAGCAGGATGACGATGCCGGGCAGCAGGATCAGCAGGTCGCGGCCGACCAGCACCCAGGCGTTCTCCTTGTCGGCGGCCGAGGTGGAGAAGCAGCCGCAGCTCAGGTCGACGCCGCGCAGGGCGTTGAAGGCCAGGACCAGCATGAAAGCCAGCAGCAGCAGCGACAGCGTGGCCGCGGCGCTGCGCGTCCAGATGCCGGCGACCAGCAGCAGCCCGGCCAGCAGCTCGAGCCAGGGCAGGGCCAGCGCCGGCAGCGTCACCAGCCAGTCGGGCAGGATGGCGTAGTTGGCGACGATCCCGGCGAAGGCCCGCGGATGGGCGATCTTGTCCAGGCTGGCGTAGATGAAGATGCCGCCCAGCGCCAGGCGGCACAGGACCTGCACGGGCATGGAAGCGAGCAGCGCGCCGGCCCTATCTCTCCACGTCATGCCCTTTCTCCGTCCATTCCTCCATGCCGCCCTTGAACAGCAGGAGGTTCTTCAGCCCTTGCGCCCACAGCCGGCGGGCCAGCTCCGGCGAATCGCCGCAGGTGCGGTCGCTGCAGTAGGCCACCAGC
>DAHVOV010000250.1 GCA_027318645.1 Candidatus Aminicenantota bacterium | reverse complement strand
TGGAGTGGGTGATCATCGCCAAGATCGACGGCAAGAAGAGCATCGACCAGATCTCGCGCGAGTGCGGCGTCAACATCTACGACACCTCGCGCATCATCTACGGGATGGTCACCTCCGATTTGATTAAGTTGAAATAGCCAGAGGCCTTTCCGAACTTCAAGAAGTGTTAGTGTTTGTGTTTGTGTTAGCAGCGAGCACTTAAATGATCCTTTGCTGTTAACACATTGATTCCTAACAAAACCCTGTCAAAGGTAATTCAAGGAAAAAGATAAAAGTAGAAAGTCCTATGCTGGTTTCAAATTAGATTTCGTTGATTGCGGTTCCTAACACTAACACCAACACTAACACAAAGAGCTCGGCTTTAGGCCTTTCCGCTACTCGATGACCACCAGGGCAACGGCCATGCCGCGCGTGTGCGACAGCGAAAGCAGGGCGCGCTTGAGGCGGCGGCGGCGGAACTGGCGCAGGGCGACGGCGGCCAGGCACAGCTGCGGCTTGCCCAGGGCGTCGTTCTCCACCTCCACGTCCTTCCAGCTCATGCCGTCGCGGAACCCCGTCCCCAGGGCCTTGAAGAAGGCCTCCTTGGCGGTGAAGCGGGCGGCATAGTGCTGGGCGCGGGAGAACTTGCCCTCGCAGTAGGCGATCTCGCGCGCGGTGAAGACGCGCTCGGCGAAGCCGCTGTCGCTCTCGATCAGCCGCCGCACGCGCTCGATCTCCACCATGTCCACGCCGACTCCCTTGATCATGTCGTCACCTGGGGCGCACTATAGCGGAAGCGGGGCGAAATTTCAACCCGCGGCTCCCGCCGCCGGGAAATATGGTATACTGGGGCGCAGCCATGAAGACCTTCCTGAAAAAGCACCGCCGGAAGCTGCTGGTCGCGCTCAGCCTCATGCTGGTCGTCCTGCTGGGCATCGTGATCGGCCTGGTCCTCGTCTACCAGAAGGGATTCCCGCAGATCCGCAACCTGGAGGACATCAAGCCGGTGGTGATGACCACCGTCTACGACGACCAGAACGTCGCCATCAAGGACTTCGCCATCGAGAAGCGCATCATCGTGCGCAGCGCCGACATCCCCGCCCGCCTCAAGCAGGCCATCGTCGCCGCCGAGGACAACCAGTTCTACTCCCACTGGGGCATCAACATCCGCGGCGCCTTCCGCGCCGTCAGCGGCGTGCTGCTGGGCAAGAAGTGGGGCGGCGGCAGCTCGATCACCCAGCAGCTGGCCCGCGGCCTCTTCCTCACCCCCGAGTTCACCGTCTCGCGCAAGCTGCAGGAGATGCTGCTGGCCATCCAGATCGAGAAGAAGTACACCAAGGACCAGATCATGACCTTCTACCTCAACAAGATCTTCCTTGGCGGCTCGATCTACGGCGTGGGGGCGGCGGCCCGCTATTACTTCGGCAAGCCGATCCAGCAGATCAGCGTGGCCGAGGCGGCGCTGATCGCCGGCATCATCCCCAACCCCAACGGCCTGTACGCGGTCTTCAAGCGCCCGGAGAGCGCCCGCCGGCGGCGCAACTACGTGCTGCTGAAGATGATGCTGCTGAAGATGATCAGCGTCGCCGAGTACCAGGCGGCGGAGAAGGAGCCTCTCCCCGGGCGGCCGGCCGACGCCGGCGCCGACACGCTGGCCGACTACTTCACCGAGGACACGCGCAAGTACCTGGAGGCCAAGTACGGCGACAACCTACTCTACAAGGGCGGGCTGAAGGTCTACACCACCCTCAACGGCGAGATGCAGAAATGGGCCGAGGACGCCCTGCGCGAGGGGCTGCGGGCGCTGGACAAGCGCCGCGGCTGGCGCAGCCGCGAGAAGCTGTTCAACCTGGCGGAGAACAAGCTGGACGTCCGCGCCTACCCGCTCCCCTCCTGGGAGAACGCCCGCGTCGAGCCCGGCCAGATCCTCGAGGGGGTGGTGCTGGAGGTGGGCAAGAGCGCCGCCGAGGTGCGCATCGCCGGCTACGCCGGGGTGCTGCCGGCCGCCGGCGCCAAGTGGACCAACCGGCCGCTGGCGCGCCTGTTCAAGGCCGGCGACGTGGCCCTGTTCCGCATCGTGACGGCCGACGCCAGGTCGCGCCGGCTGGAGCTGTCCCTGGAGCAGGAGCCGCAGGTCGAGGGCGCGCTGCTGGCGGTGGACAACCGCAGCGGCGAGATCAAGGCCATGGTCGGCGGCTACGAGTTCCAGAAGAGCAAGTTCAACCGCGCCACCCAGGCCCTGCGCCAGACCGGCTCCACCTTCAAGCCCATCATCTACACGGCGGCGCTGGAGAACGGCTTCTCGGCGGCGACCATCATCCAGGACGAGCCCTTCTCCTACGTCGACGAGTGGACCGGCGAGCTCTGGGAGCCGCAGAACCACAAGGGCGACTTCCTGGGGCCGCTGACCCTGCGCCGCGGGCTGGAGCTCTCGCGCAACGTGGTCACGGCCCGCATCCTGCAGGCCATCACCCCCGAGGTGGGCGTGCGCTACGGCAAGAAGTTCGGCATCACCTCCGACCTCAAGCCGTACCTGTCGCTGGGGCTGGGCGCCTTCGAGGTCACGCTCAAGGAGATGGTCGAGGCCTTCACCGTCTTCGCCAACCTGGGCACGCGGGTGAGCGCCTACTTCATCCGCGGCATCCGCGACCTGGACAACAACCTCATCGAGGAGAACGGCCCCGAGCGGCGGCAGGTCATCGAGAAGGAGACCGCCTTCATCATGAACTACCTGCTGCAGGGCGTGGTGCGCTCCGGCACCGGCTGGCGGGCGCGGTCCCTGCCGGCGCCCATCGGCGGCAAGACCGGCACGACCAACGACTACACCGACGCCTGGTTCATCGGCTTCTCGCCCACCCTGACCGTCGGCGTCTGGGTCGGCTTCGACCAGAAGAAGAGCCTCGGCGAGGAGATGACCGGCAGCGAGGCGGCGGCGCCGGTCTTCGTCTCGTTCATGGAGAAGTACCTGGCCAAGTACCCGGAGACGGGAAAGTTCACCCCGCCCTCAGGCGTCTACATGATCGACATCGACAAGTACACTGGCAAGCTCCTGACCCCCGACTGCCTCTATGCCCTGCACGAGGCCTTCCTGCCGGGCACCGAGCCCCTCGAGTTCTGCAACGAGGAGGAGCACGCCAAGATCACCAATTATTACAAGACCGAGGAGGGCGAGGAGAGCACGGACGACTGACGCCTGCCGCCCTGGGCGGCGAGGCCTCCCCCGCCCATCCCGATCGCCGGCGGGAACCGACCGTCGCGCTTATTTCTTGATCAGGAAATAGCCCAGCAGCCACTCCCCGGGGGCATTGACCCGCACGCGGTAGAATTCGTCCCCGGCCGTCAGCCTGCGGCTCACCTGGAAGCCGCCGCCGCCGCGATGGGCCATGACGATGGCCAGCTCCTCGAACAGCGGCTCGCGGCGCTCGTTCTGCACCAGGAAAGAGCGCTGCCCGTCCTTCTCGGCCAGCACCAGCCAGTAGTCGCCCGCCGGGAATTCCTTGCCGGCATGGACGAAGGCCATGGGGATGCGCACGCGCTGCAGGTCGCGGCCCGGCGCTGGCGCCGGCGCCGGTTCCACGGCCTGCTGCGGGGCAGGCTGCGCCTGCTCGTCGGGCTGGGCCGGGACCTGCTCCGGCTCCTGTTCCTGGGCCGCGAGCAGCAGGGAGAACAGGATCAGGACGGCGAAAATGATCGATCTCTTCATCGGCATCTCTCCTCGCGAATATTATAGGAAAGCGGGGAATTCCGTGTCAAGACACCCCGGCGCGGCCGGGGCGGGCACGCAATAAAAAAGGGCCAGGTCGCGGGACCTGGCCCTCGCGGTTCGGTGTCGGGCTTCTTCCTAGAAGATGTAGCGGAAGCCCAGCAGCAGCTTGTGGTTGTGCTCCCAGTCGCGGTCCTCGGTGAAGACCGGGGCGCGCAGCTCGCCGAACAGCGAGCCGGTGGAATCCTTGTACTTGAACAGGTTGATCCCCAGCTGGCCGACCAGGTCGATGCCGCCCTTCTTGACCGCCTGATCGCGGTCCTTGGTGCTGAAGCCGAGGCCGCCGCCCAGGTAGGCCGGGCCGGCATGCAGGTTCAGCAGGGCATTGCCCATGAAGAAGGTCTTCCAGGGGTCGCCCTTCAGCGGCACGCCGCCGCCGACGGAGAAGATGGCGTCCAGCTTGTCCTCCACCAGGCCGAACAGGACGCCGGCGCGGGCCCACAGCGTGCCGGTGTAGGTGCCCTTCAGCAGGCCGGGGCCGCCTTCCAGCAGGAACGCCAGCGGCAGGGCCTTCTTGACGGGCGGCGGCGGCGGGGGCGGCGGGGGCGCCAGCACCTTGATGAAGGCCTCGCAGGGGTTGGCGGCCTTCATGGCGTACTGGCCCTCGACGACGGCCGCCACCGAGTACTCGCCCACCTTGTCCAGGTTGAGCTCGGCGCTGCAGTTCTCCGGCGTCAGGTCAAAGGTCTTGACGACCGCGCCGGCGGCGTCGCTGACCGTCACCGTGGTCTTGAGGGCGTTCTGCGAGCCGCACATCTCGATCTTGACCGGGGTGCCCAGCTCGGCCTCGGCCGGCGAGACCTTCAGGTCGCAGACCGGCGCCGGGACCTCGCTGACGCTCTTCAGCGAGATGTTGCCGCAGATCTTGGGGACGATGAAGGTGTACAGCTTGCCGTCGCGGAATATGGTGAAGGTGTAGGCCGTGAGGGGCTTCTTGCCGGCCCAGACCACGTCGCTCATGACCGTGACCTTGCGGTTCTTCTTGAAGAGCATCCACTTGACCGTGTCGTTCGGCTGCATGTCCACGGTCTGGACGTCGGCCTTCTGGATCTGCTCGAGGAAGGCGAACACCAGCTCGCCGTTGCCGGCCAGCTCGAAGCCCTGCTTGACCTCGCCGGCCTTGTCCAGGGCGATGACCTTCAGGTCCTCGGGCTTCAGGTCCCTGCTCTTATAAAAGGGATGCTGCCCGAGCCGGATGACCCGCTCCTCGGCGCTAACGGTAAAAACAAAGCAGAAAATAAGCACAAGGAAAATGACTTTTTTCATGCGAGAACCTCCTGAATCGCCTAAGTTTCCCGTGTCTCCAGGAATTCATATACCTTTGATTTGCAAAAGTCAAGGGCAAAATCACGATTCCGCTGGCGCATGGCCATTCAGGGGAGGATGCCGGCGCGGGCCGCGGGATCAGCGCTCGATGCCGTCGCGCGCCGTGACGCCGCGCTGGAAATAGTGGCGCTCCTCGCGCATCTCGGTCACCAGGTCGGCGCGGTCCAGGACGGCCTGGGGGGCGTAGCGCCCGGTCAGCACCAGCTCCACGTGGGCGGGGCGGGCGTCCAGCAGCGCCAGGACGCGTTCGACGGGCACGATGCCGAAGTGCAGCAGGGTGTTGACCTCGTCGAGCACGACGATGCGGAAGGCGCCGCCGCGCAGGGCGGCCTCGGCCGCCGCCAGCCCGAGCTCGGCGGCGCGCGTTTCCGCCTCCGAGACCCCCTGTTCGCGGTGGTGGAACTCGGGAAGGCCGAACTGCTCGATGGTGATCATGTCGGCGAGGCGCTCGCGCACCGCCAGCAGCTCGCCGTACTCGCCCTTCTTCATGAACTGCGCCATGTAGGTGCGCAGGCCGCGCCCGGCCGCGCGCAGGGCCAGCCCCAGGGCGGCCGTGGTCTTGCCCTTGCCGTTGCCGGTGTAGACCTGGATGAAGCCGGGCACCGCCATGGCCGCCTCAGGTCATCTTCATGGAGTAGAGCTTGGACACGCCGGGCTCGTCCATGCTGATGCCGTAGATGAAGTCGGCCTCCTCCATGGTCTTGAAGTTGTGGGTGATGATGACGAACTGCGTCTGGCTCTTCAGCTGGTGCAGGAACTTCAGGAAGCGCTGGATGTTGGCCTCGTCGAGCGAGGCGTCGACCTCGTCGAAGACGCAGAAGGGCGAGGGCTTGTACTCGAACAGCGAGAAGAGGAAGGCCAGGGAGGTGAGGGTCTTCTCGCCGCCCGAGAGCAGGCGCATGCTCTGCAGCTTCTTGCCCGGCGGCTGCACCTGGATCTCCAGGCCGGAATCGAGCACGTTCTCGCTGTCGGTCAGGGCCAGCTCGGCCTCGCCGCCCTCGAAGAGGATCTTGAAGTTCTTGACGAAGTTTTCCTTGATGGCGCCGAAGGCGGCCTGGAAGCTCTCCTTGGAGTCGCTGTCGATGCGGGCGATGGCGGCGTTCATGTCGGCGATGGACTTGACGATGTCCTCCTTCTGCCCGGCCAGGAAGTTGAAGTCCTTCTCCAGGATCTCGTACTCGGCCTCGGCGGAGAAGTTCAGGCGGTCGCTGTCGCGCATGCGGTTGAGCTTGGCCACCAGCTCGTTGTACTGCCCCTCCAGCTCGGCGGCGTCGCGCTGCAGCGCCTCGGGGTCGGCCTCGATGTCCTTGAGCTCCAGGCCCAGCTCCTGGCCGGAGACCTCCTCCAGCTGGAACAGGTCCTTCTTGACCGCGGCGATCTTGATCTCGCTCTCCTTCTTGCTCTCGCGCCACTCCTCCAGCACCGTGCGCTTGGCCGCCAGGTCGGCGGCGGACTTGCGGGCCTGGACGCTCACCTCGTCCAGCGCCAGCTCGTCCTTCTTCATGAGCTTCTCCAGGTCGGCCTTCTCCGCGCCCAGGACCTTGGCGCGCGCCTGGATCTCCTGGATCTTGGCGGCGCTGTCGGCGATCTCCTGCTCCAGCCGCTTGCGCTCGTCGGCGGCGGCCTGGACCTGCTGGCGGCGCTTCTCCGCCCGCGCCTGGCTCTCGCGCAGCAGGCTGCGCCGCGAGCTCATCTTCTCGCGGATCAGGCTCAGGGCGTTGTCGCGCTGGATCTTTTCCTTCTCCTTCTCGTTCAGCTGCTGCTGCAGCGCCTCGGCGGCGGCGGCGGCATCCTCCCTCTCGCGCTCCAGGGCCTGGCTGCGCTGGTCGAACGCGGCCTTCTCCTTTTCCAGCTCGGCCAGGCGCTGCCGGAGCTTCTCCGTCTCGGCGGCGAAGCCCTCGATCTCGGCATGGGCGAGCTGGATGCGCCTCTGGCCCATCTCGCGGTTCTTGCGCAGGGCCTCCAGCCGCGAGCGCAGGGCGATGCCCTCCTCCTTCTGCAGGTTCAGCGCCCCCTCGGTCTCCTGCAGGCGCAGGGCCTTCTCCTGGCGTCCGCGGCCGGCGGCCTCCAGCCCGGCGCGGATCCCGGCCAGGCCGTTGCCCAGGGAGTCGACGCGGCGCTCGATGGCCTTGATCTCGTCGAGCACCTCGAGGATGCCGCGGTCGCGGTTCTTGATCAGTACGCCGTTGGCGCCGATCACCTCGGCGCCCTCGGTGACGACGTCGACGCCGTAGCGGGCGAAGACGGCCAGTCCGTTCTTCAGCGAGTCGACCAGCACGCCGTCGCGGAATCCCGGCTTCAGCGACTTGTCCTCGAGCTCGAAGAGCTCCTTGACGAAGCCCCGGACGCCCGGCTCGCGGCGGATGGCGTCGGGCAGGACCGGCGCGGCCGGCCGCACCAGGAAGGCCTTGCGCAGCTCGGGGCGCAGGGCGGCGTCGGCATCGGCCAGGATCGGCGCGTCCAGCTCGTCGTAGTAGAAGCTCTCCAGCACGGCGTGCAGCTTCTTGGGCGCCACCAGCTGCTCCTGCAGGAAGCCGCGGTGCCCGGCCGGGGCGGAGCGGGAGTCGGCGCCGGTGATCTTGGCCTTGATCTCCTGGTACTTCTCCTTCTGCCGCCCCAGGTTGGCGATCTCGGCCTGGGCGTCGCGCAGCTGCTTCTCCAGTGCCTCGCCCGCCTCGCGCGCGGCGGCGAACTCGGCCGCGGCGCGGGCATGGGCGGCCTCGCAGGCGGCGAGCGCCTCGGCCAGGCCGGCCACCGCCTGCTCCACCTGGGCGGTCTCGGGGTCCTTGCCCTGCTTCTCCAGGTCCTCGATGGTGTGGCGGCGCGAGGCGACGTCGCCCTCCAGCCGCGAGAGGTTCTTCTCCAGGTGGGCCGCCTCGTTGCGGTTGCGCGAGATCTCCACCTGCAGGTTGAACATGGACTTCTTGAGGTGGCCGTCGCCGATGTTGCGCTCGGCGATGGCCTGGCGCGCCGCCTGCAGGGCGCGCTCGAGCTCCTGGTCGCCGCCGGCGCGGCCGGCCAGCTCCTTCTCGAACGCGGCCAGCTCCGCCGCCAGCGCCTGGTCCTGGCGCTCGCCCTCGCTCGTCTCGGCCTGGCTCTCGGCGGCGAAGCGCTCCAGCTCGGCGCTCTTCTGGCGCAGGAACTCCTGGCGCTGCTGCGTCTTCTCGATCTCCTTGCTGCCCTCCAGGAGCTTGTTGTTGTGGTCGAAGATGAACTGCTGGTTGTTCTTGATCCCCTGCTCCAGGGCCCAGCGCTTGTTCTCCAGCTCCAGCAGCTGCCGGTCGTACTCGGCGATCTCCTTGACCATGGCCGTCTCGCCGTTGATGAACTCCAGGATCCTGGCGCCCTGGCGGTCGAACTCCTCCTTGAACACGACGTATTTCTTCTTCAGCAGGGTCTTCAGCAGCTCGTTGCGCGAGTTCTTGACCTCGCGGTAGCGGCGGGCGAAGTGCACCTGGTTCTTCAGGTCGCGCAGGCGGTTGCCCTTCTCCTGCAGCACCAGCTCCAGGCTGTCGAGGTTCTGCTGGGCGATGATCAGCTTGCCGGCGGTCTCCTTCTTGCGCTCCAGGTACTGGGCGATGCCCGCCGCCTCCTCGATGAGGATGCGCCGCTCGCTGGGCTTGAGGTTGACCATCTTCTCGACGCTGCCCTGCTCGAAGATGAAGTAGTTGCGCTCGCCGATGCCCAGGTCGAACAGCGTGTCCTGGACGTCCTTGTTGCGGCAGAACTTCTCGTTGAGGATGTACTTGCCCTCGCCGCTGCGGAAGAAGCGGCGGGCGATGTACGTCTCGCTGTCGTTGTTCTGGAAGTAGGCGCCGACCTCGGTCATGCCCAGCGGCTTCTTGGAGACGCTGCCGGTGAAGATCAGGTCCTCGTTGTTCTCGCCGCGCAGGTTCTTGATGCGCTGCTCGCCGAGCACCCACAGCAGGGCGTCGACGAGGTTGCTCTTGCCGCAGCCGTTGGGGCCGATGACGGCGGTGATGCCCTGGTGGAACTGGACGACGGTCTTTTCCGGAAACGACTTGAAGCCGTGCAATTCGAGCTTTTTCAGGTAGATGTGCATGATCTCCGTCCGAGCCGGGCGCGCCGGCCGCCCTCAATGTACCACAAGTCGCTCCCTTTGTAAATTTGCCTCAGCCCGCCCGGCGGCGCAGCAGGACGCGCGCCGTCTCGGCCAGCAGGAACGCGCTGAGCACCAGCAGGATGGCGCCGAAGGCGGCCGACAGCAGGCTGTCGAAGCCGGCGGCGCCCGCCAGGAACGGCCTGACCAGCAGCAGCAGCGACCACAGGCTCATGACCAGCATCACCGCCAGCGGCAGCAGGACGAAGCCGGCGCGCCGGCCGCTGTTCTTCAGCCACACGGCCAGCGCCAGCAGGGTCAGCGCCGCCAGCAGCTGGTTGCTGGAGCCGAAGATCGGCCAGGCCACCAGGTAGCCCTTCTCGCGGGTGGAGAGCAGGAACAGCAGCGGCAGGGCCAGGGTGGCTCCCGTGGCCAGCGCCACGCCGGCCCGCCCCTTCAGGCCGGTGAACTCCTGGAGGATGTAGCGCGCCAGGCGCGTGCAGACGTCGAGGGTGTCGTAGACGAAGGTGGAGAAGGCCAGCAGGGCGAACGACAGGGCCAGCCCCGGGTCGATGCCGGCCAGCCCCAGGTAGCGGGCGATGCCGCGGGCGTAGATGAGGTTGGGGTCCTCCTTCAGGGCCGGCGAGCCGGGCGCCAGCGCCATCACCGTGGCCAGCGCCAGCACGGCCACCAGCGCCTCGAGCAGCATCGCCCCGTAGCCGACCGGGCGGGCGTCGCGCTCGCGCGCCAGCTGCTTGGCGGTGGTCCCCGAGGCGACGATGCCGTGGAACCCCGAGCAGGCGCCGCAGGCGATGGTGATGAACAGCAGCGGGAACAGCTGCTTGCCGTTGAGCAGGCTGTCCAGCCCGCTCAGGTTCAGCGCCGGGTAGGCGGCGGGGATGCCGCCGAACAGGGCGCCGCCCAGCCCGGCGAAGATCACCAGGTACAGGAGCCAGCCGCCCAGGTAGCCGCGTGGCTGCAGCAGCAGCCACACCGGGATGACCGAGGCGAAGAAGCAGTAGCCCAGCAGGATGACGTCCCAGCCCTTCACCGGCACCGCGGCCAGGAAGCCCAGCAGCGGCACCGGCAGGCGCGGGCCGAGCCAGATGATGAACAGCACCAGCGGCAGGAACAGCAGCGTGGCCCGGCCCTCCTTCCAGCGGAAGCGGTAGAGCAGGACGCCCATGGCCATCGCCGCCAGGATGTAGAGCACGGAGGAGGCGGCCACGCCGGCGCCGAAGGCCTCGCCGCCGGCGCCCACGGTGCGGAAGGTCTGGGCGGTGATGTCGGTGAAGGCGGCGATGACGTAGACCAGGCAGAGCCAGACGAAGGTGAGGAAGAGGCGGTAGGCGGTGGGCGACAGGTTGCGGCGCACGATCTCGCCGATCGAGGCGCCGCCGTGGCGCACCGAGGCCACCAGGCTGGAGAAGTCGTGCACGCCGCCGATGAAGATCGAGCCGAGCACGATCCACAGCAGCGCCGGCAGCCAGCCGAACCAGATGCCGGCCATGATCGGGCCGACGATGGGCCCGGCGGCGGCGATGGCCGAGAAGTGCTGGCCGAGCAGGAGCCCCGCCGAGGCCGGCACGTAGTCCTGGCCGTCGTTGACAATGACCGCCGGGGTCGGCGTGCCGTCATCGAGCTTCAGGCGCCGCGCCAGGAAGCGTCCGTACAGGAGATAGGCGGCGGCGAGCACTGCCGCTGAAACAAGAACGACCGGGGCGATCATCGCCGCCCCCGCGGACAAGGCTGATGTGACATGTGACATTTTACCACCGCGGACCGGCCGGGGGCAAGGCCGGCCGTTGCCTTCGCCGCCGCCATTGCCTACAATGGGCGCATGAACGACGCCAAGCCGCCCCGCCGCCTGCTTCCCTGCCGGCGCCACCTGCACGTCCTGCTCTTCGCCGTCTACCCGGTCGTCCTGCTCTACCAGCAGAACATGGGGGAGGTCGCGCCGGCGCGGACGATCGGCCCCATGCTGGTCGCCCTGGCCGCCGCTGCAGGCCTCTGGCTCCTGCTGGCGCCCGTCTTCTCCGACCGCGACAGGCGCGGCGTCGCCGTCGTGGCCGTCCTGGTCACGGCGTTCTATTACCGGCTGCTGCAGGGGGCGCTGGCGGACGTGACCGCGCTCCTGGCGCCCGCCGCCGCCCCGCTTCTCGCCCACCTGTCGCTCCTCGCCCTGCTGGCGGCGACGCTCGTCGCCGCGGGCCGCGCGCGCCGCGCGCCGGCCGGCCTCAACCGGCTGCTGGGCCTCGTCGTCTGCGCCCTGCTGGCCTGGTCGCTGGGGGCCATCGCCCTGCACCACGCACGCGGCGCCGGACGCCGCCCGGCGCAACGGGTCCTGTCCATGGCCGAGTTCCGCCCGCCGCCAGCGACGGCGTCCCGGCCCGACATCTACTGCATCTTCCTCGACGAGTTCGCCTCGCTGGAGAGCGCCCGCGACCTGTTCGGCTACGACAACACGCCCTTCGCCGGGCGCCTGCGCCGCGCCGGCTTCTTCGTCGCCCGCGGCAGCCGCTCGCTGCACGACCTGACCGGGCCGGCCATGGCCTCGGTGCTCAACATGGAGGCGACCCCCACCGGCAGCGACCCAGCGCTGCTGGTCCGCGAGAACAAGGTCGCCCGCTTCCTGAGCGAGAACGGCTACGCCGTCTACGACTTCCCCTACCGCGGCTTCGCCGTCCAGAAGATGGCCCGCGAGCACTTCGCCCACACGCTGGCGGGGGAGTCGCTCCTGTTCGACGACTTCATCAAGGCGCTATTCGACATGAGCGTCCTCTATCCCTTCTCCGAGAAGTGGCAGAAGGACGAGGGCCGCTACCTCTCCTTCATCCGCCGCCACGTGCTGTACGTCCTTGACGAGCTGCCCGAGGTGGCCCGGCGGCCGGGGCCCAAGTTCGTGCTGGTGCACCTGTACAGCCCCCACGCGCCCTTCCTCTTCGACCGCGACGGCGGCCCGGTCCCGGCCGAGCACAGCCTCGACTACTCGCAGCGCCGCTACTACCTGGAGCAGTATCAGTTCGTCAGCCGCCGCATCGCCGAGACGGTGGAGAAGGTCCTGGCGGCGTCAGCGGCGCCGCCGGTCATCGTGCTGCAGTCGGACCACGGCTACCGCGGCTCGTTCCGCAAGCCTCTGCACCACGTCGTGTCGGCCGAGGAGAAGCATAAGATCTTCCTGGCGCTGCTCCTGCCCGGCTGCGACACGTCGCGCCTCGAGCCGGCGCTGTCGCCGGTGGACGTGTTCCGCATCATCCTGAATTGCTATCTCGGCCAGCGGCTGCCCCTTCATCCTGCCAGAACAAGTGGTAGTGATAGTGAGAATGTTAGGAACAGCAATCACTGAGCCATTGCGGTTTCGAATCACGCATTGCGGATCACGAAGGCCTGTCAGCGTCAGTGAAAGTGATATTGCAGATCTGTCCAAAATAACATTGAAAGAAACACTTAAGACTAGTAGGACTGAAGCACCAATTTCCAAGCACCAAATCCCAAATAAGCACCAAACACCAATGACCGAATGACCAAAACGAAGAGAAAGAGCAGCATAGCGGACTGGCAGGACATAAGCGTAAAAATCTAAGCTGGAAAGTCCAAATGAGCCCTAAATTCAAATAATGATCGAAATACAAAGGGATGAAACCTGGAAGGACTGTTGTTTTGGCCATTGGAATTTGGAACTTGGGATTTGTTTGGGATTTGGTGCTTGGCGCTTGGAATTTTAGTTTTACGAGCGCCTACCCTTCTCAAAAAAACCGCCTTGGCTAGTCCCACAACCCTTTACTGTGTTTGCAGTCTGTCCAAAAAGCGATTTAATTTGGACAGCAATACGTCGAAACGGGCGGCTCCCAGAGGCCTGCGCAGGAGGCCGGCGCACGGATTCCCTTGACTTGATGCCATTTCGGGGCTATGATGAATTCTCCAAGGAGGAACCATGAAAAAAGCGCT
>DAHVOV010000313.1 GCA_027318645.1 Candidatus Aminicenantota bacterium | reverse complement strand
CCAGGATGAAATGGGCCAGCGCCAGCAGCATCAGGGCCGCCTTGGCGGCGAGTAGCAGGCCTACCCGGGCTGGCGGCGTTCCGCCGGCGCCTGCGCGGAAAAAAGCGCTGAGGGCGAGGAACACCAGCAGCGGCGCCGAGATCGCCAGCAGCCGCAGCCAACGTTTCCGAGCGCCCCGCGAGAGCGTCGACAGCGCCAGCAGCGGAACGGCGACAGCCAGGAGGCGGGGCTGGGGCGGCCGGGGCGAGGGGAAAAACAGCATGGCCTGCACGGCCAGAAATGCCACCAGCTTGGCGCGGGGATCGATTCCGGCGAGAATGCCCGGCTTCACGGCTCAGGCCCGCGCCCAGGCCAGGTAGCGGTCCGGCTCGTCGACGATCTTGCTGGCGGAGAAGCCGGCCGAGACCAGCAGCCGGCTCAGGATCTCGTTTTTCGGGAGAAGGTCGCGGCTTACCGGGCCGCTGCTGCCGGCATGATGGCGGTCGAGAATGTCTCGCCCCATTTGGTGGGCGATGACCAGCAGCCCTCCGGGCTTGAGCACGCGATGGAATTCGCGCAGCGCCTTGTCATGGTCGTCCAAATGGGGCAGGAGGGCCAAGGCGATCACCTTGTCGAAATCGCCGTCGGGAAGCGGCAGGTCATGGACGTCGCCGACCTGAAATGTCACCCGGTCATCGTCCGTCTTGCCCCGGGCCCGGTCGATCATTCCCGGCGCGAAATCGAGCTCGACCAGGCTGCCGCCGGCGCCGACGGCCTCCAAGATCAGCGAGATGAGACGGCCGCTGCCGCAGCCGGCATCGAGGACGCGCTCGCCCGGGGTGAGTCGGAAATGGACGGCGAAGCGGCGCAGCTTCTCCAGCTCCTCGGGACGCGCATGCTCCTCGTCCCAGGAGGTGGAGAGGCCGGAGAAGAAATCACTCTTGGTCATGGCGGCTCACGATTCGCTCCTTGCGGGCGCGCAGTGACGGGATGATCCAAGGCAACACGGCCAGCATCAGCGCCAGCCCGGGCAGGCCGCGCATGACCGCCGTCCAGCCCAACAGCCGCGGCGGCAGCTCCATCAAGGCCGCCATGGCCTGGACAAGCCCCAGCAGCAGGATGCGGTCCAGGACCAGCACGGCCAGCAGCGCCTGCCAGTCGCCCAGGCGGAAAACTTTCTTCAGCGGCTGGGGCAATGCGGTGAACAGCAGCCCCTCGGCCATCATGATGAAGGCAATGGGCGGATAGAAAGGGGGCATGCCGGTGAGCAGGGCCGAGAGCAGCGGCGCCGAGAAGCCGACGATCATGGCCAGCGGCGGCGCCACCAGGAAGCCGGCCAAAACCAGCGGGTAGAACATGGGCATGAAGGCGCTGCCCAGGCCCAGAAGATGGAAGAAAACGGGCAGGACCAGGGCGGCCGCGAGCAGCAGCCCGGCCAGCACGTAGTCGAAGCTGGGATGCTTCATCGTGTCCAGCGCAGGCCGACGGTCAGGCCGCGGCCGGGCATGGCGAACGTGCCGGCGGATATCCCCGGGAATTCGCCGTAGAGGACGTATTCCTCGTCCAGGACGTTGTTGACGTCGACGATCAAGTCGAGGTTGCGGACGAACTTGCCGACCAGGCGGCCGTTCAGCAGGAAATAGGAGGGGATGGGCTTCTGCGAATTCTCCCCGGCGAAGTAGGTGTTGACCTGCTGGCCCTGCAGCTGGACGTCGAGGCGCCGGGAGCGGAAACGGATGATTCCGTCCCACTTGTGCCCCGGCCGTCCGCTGGTATGGACGCCCGGATCCAGGAAGGCATGGCTGATCTCGATCGTCAGCGGATCGAAGGGGTTGGCACGCAAGCCGACTTCCACTCCCCTGAAATCGAAGCGGCCGGTATTGAGGAAGATATACCGATTGCCGGGATTGGGATTGGGCCGCGTCTCGATCAGGTTGCTGCCGCGCATCAAGAACACGTCGGCATCGATGGACCAGCGGGCGGCCGGACGCCATTCGACGC
>DAHVOV010000233.1 GCA_027318645.1 Candidatus Aminicenantota bacterium | reverse complement strand
CTCGCTCAGGTGCGACGTCTCGTTCAGCCGGGCCAGCACGAAGCCGCGCACCTCGTCGTGCAGGAGCACGCTCACCGAGGCGTTGTCCAGGTGGAATGCCCAGAACCATTTCTCCCCCAGCCGCAGCGCCTCGGCCAGCAGCGCCTTGATGACCGAGCGGTGGCTGACGACGGCGATCTGCCGCTCGGGCGCCCCGGCCAGCAGGCGGTTGAACGAGGCGGCGCGGCCGCGGACCGCCGCCAGCGACTCGCCGCCCGGGAAGGCCATGCCCTCGGGCTCCTCGAGCCAGCGCCGCCACAGCTCCGGCTCCTCCGCGGCGATCTCCTTCTTGCGCCGGCCCGACCAGCGGCCCAGGTCGAGGTTGTTGACCAGCTCCTGGGCCTCGACCGCGGCGCCGGGGAAACAAGCCGTCGCCGTCTGCATGGCCCGCTTCAGCGGCGACGAGAGGACGCGCTCCACGCCCGCGCCGGCGAAGCGGGCGCGAAGCTCCACGGCCTGGCGTTGCCCCGCCTCGCTGAGCGGCACCTCGCCGCGGCCGCGGAAAACGCCGTCGCGGTTGGCCTGGGTCTCGCCGTGGCGGATCAGGTAGACGGTCTTCATACCGGCTTGACGTGCGCCAGGGCGCTGCGCACGGTGACGCGCCGCCGGCCGTCGCCCTCCTCTTCGATCGCGACGGCGACCGCCTGCGGCAGGGCGAAGTAGGAGGCGTCGAGGTACTGCGCCCACTCCACCGCCAGCACGCCGCGGCCGATGCACTCGTCCAGGGGGTTCTCCAGGTCGCCGGGCAGGGCGCCCAGGCGGTAGAGGTCGAAGTGGTAGAGGTCGTGCCGGCCGGCATAGAGGTTCATCAGCACGAAGGAGGGGCTGACCACCTCCGCGACGGGGATGTCCAGGCCGGCGGCCAGGCCCTTGACGAAGACGGTCTTGCCCGCGCCCAGCTCGCCGCTGACGAGGACGACCTCGTCGCCGCGCAGCTGCCGGCCCAGGCGCTCGCCGATGGCCTGGGTCTCCTCAGGGAGCGAGGAAAGGAGAGTGAAATCCATGGGCCTTCAGGAACGCCTTGGGGATGAAGCGGGTGATGTCGCCGGCGGTCAGCGCCGTCTCGCCGACATCGCGTGCGGCCAGGTCGCCGGCGAAGCCGTGCAGGAAGACGGCGGCGGCCAGGATGACGTCCATGGTGTGGCGCGGGTAGTGCTGGGCGACCAGCCCGGCGATCATCCCGGCCAGGACGTCGCCGCTGCCGGCCGTGGCCATGCCCGGGTTGCCGGTCTGGTTGACCCACACGCGCCCGCGCGGGGAGACGGCCAGCGTGTGGTGCCCCTTGAGCACGAGGTAGACCCCCTGCTGCATGGCGAACTCCCGGGCCAGGCCCAGCCGCTCGCCCTGGACGTCGCGGGCGGAGCGCCCGGTCAGGCGCGCGAACTCGCCGGGATGCGGCGTCAGCACCAGCGGCCGCTGCAGGCGGCCGCGCAGCAGGGCGGGCTGGCCCTGCAGGACATTGAGGGCGTCGGCGTCGAGGACCAGGGGCGCCTTGGACCTCTGCAGCAGCATGGTCACGGTGCGCAGCGTGTCGGGGCCTTCGCCCAGCCCCGGCCCGGCCAGCACGCAGGAGAAGCCGTCGAGCCGCGCGGCGATCTCCTCCGGCTTCTTGAAGGGCAGGGTCATCACCTCGGGGTGGGCCAGCACCGAGAGGTCGCGGTTCTGCGGCGGCACGGCGGCGGTGCAGAGGCCGGCGCCGGCGCGCAGGGCGGCAAAGGAGGCCAGGATGCCGGCACCCGGCTTGTCGGCCGAGCCGGCGACGACCAGCGCGTGCCCGAACTCGCCCTTGTGCGCCGCGCGCGGCCGGCGGGCCAGCAGCCTGGCGAAATCGGCCGGTTCGGTCAGGCGGATGTAGTACTCGTCGCGGTCGTCCAGGCCGGGCGGGATGCCGATGTCCAGCACGCGGACGCGGCCGCAGTCGGGGCAGCCGTCGGGGCGCAGGTGGGCCCACTTCAGCGCGTGCAGCGCGGCGGTGACCCGGGCGCGGAGATGGACGCCGGCATCGGGGGCAAAGCCCTCGCCCAGCCCCGAGGGGATGTCGATGGCGGCCACCGGCAGGCCCGAGCGGTTGACGGCCTGGAAGACCTCGGCGAACAGCCCCGTGGTGACAGGTTTGTCCAGCCCGGTGCCGAAGACGGCGTCCACCAGGAAGGTCTCGCGGGCGTCGCACTCGCCCAGGGCCTTGTGCACGGCGGCGGAGGTGGCGGCGACAAGGGGATCGACCCCTGCCTCGCGCAGCCGCTCAAGGTTGGCCCGCGGCTCGGGGCCGAGGTCGGCGGGGCGAGCCAGCAGCAGGACGCGGACCTCGTAGCCGCGCTCGCGCAGCAGGCGGGCGGCGGCCAGGCCGTCGCCGCCGTTGTTGCCCTTGCCGGCCAGCACCAGGCAGGCGGGAAAGCGGTTGCGCGGGAAGGACTCGGCGAACCAGGCGCTGCAGGCGGCGGCGGCGTTCTCCATCAGCTCGCCGGGGGGGATGCCATGGGCGGAGATGGCGGCGCGGTCGATCTCCCGCATCCAGGCGTTGAGCAGGACCTTCATCACTCCCCGGTCTTCTTCTTGGCCGCGCCTCCGGCCTTCTTCCCCTTCTTGCCTTCCTTCTCCGCCGCGGGCTCCTCCTTCTTGACGATCTGGTCGAGCACGTCGGCGAAGACGCCGCCGAAGGCCCCCTCGTCCTTGTAGGCGACCTTGACCTCCTTCACCGGCTCCTTGCGGGCCGCGGCCTCGCGATCGGCGGCATCGCGGATCAGGTCCTCGGTGAGGATCTGCTTCTTGATCTCGTCGAGCTCGATCTTCTCCTCGAGGATCTTCTTCTGCCCCTTCTTGGCGGTCTTGACCGGCTTCTCGGGCTCGAGCTTCTTCTTGGCCTTCTTGGCCGGCTCGGGCTTGGCGGCGGCGAACGGCGCCGCGGCGCGGGCGGGCTCCTCCTTGGCGAAGGGCCGGCGGGCGGCCGGGGCGGCGGCCTCCTGGGCGGCATAGGCGGCCTCGGCGCGGCGCTGCTGCTCCTTCTCCTCGTGCAGCTTCTCCTTCTGCCACATCTCCTCCTCGCGCTTGCGCCGCCGCTCCTCGCGCAGCAGGCGGATCTCCTCCTTGGCCTTGAGCTCCTCGTCCTGCTGCAGGCGGCGCGACTCCTCGCGCCGGCGCTTCTGCTCCTCGATCAGCCCCTGGCGGCGCAGCTTCTCCTCCTCCTCGAGCTCGACCACGGCGTCGGAGTCGAGGTAGAAGACGCCGGCCAGCTTCTCGGCCGGGATGAACTCGGGGTTGCTGAGGATGATGTCCTCGACGGTGCGCAGGTCGACGGGGGCGATCAGGTCCAGGATGTGGTAGAGGCGCAGGATGTGGATCTCGTAGTTCTTCTCGCGGTTGCCGAACTCCAGGAACACCTTGTGGAGGAGCTTGTTGTAGCTCTCCGCCTTGCGGAACTCCTCGATGCGGTCGGCCAGGGTCTGGAAGACCTCGGTCTCCAGGAAGATGGACTTGTTGGGGGCGACCGTCGAGGCCACCTTCTCGCCGTTGGGGACGAAGACCCTGCGCTCGGCGTCGTAGACGATGCGGTCGGTGATGGCCCCCTTCTTGGTGGTCTTGATGGAGAACTGGAACTCGCCGGCGCCGGCCTGCTCGAAGACCAGCGTCGTCCCCTGCAGCGCCTTGTAGGCCTCGAAGACCTTGTCGAAGCCCAGCAGCAGGTTCTCGTCCGGGTAATGGTAGAGCATGTGCGTCTTGTGGCCGGCGGTGTCGACGGCCACGAGCTCGATGGCGTCGCCGAAGCGGTAGAGGCCGGGCTTCAGGCGCACGGCTCCCGAGGCGACCTCGCGCTGGGTCAGGAAGTAGCGCGTCTCGCCCTCGGTGAAGATCTGCTCCTCGAACTTCTTGCGCTTCTGCGGCAGGCTCTTGCGGTCGCCGTACTCGGCGCTGGCCAGCAGCGGATTGGGCTCGCTGACCAGCTGGTTGCGGCGCAGGTGATAGAGCGAGGAGATCAGGTGCCACTTGCCCCAGCCCTCGCCGCTGGTCTGCTGCAGGTCGATCTTGTACTGCGTGGTCATGATGAAGTTGAGGGCGAAGCAGGTGGCGGCGAAGTCGGGCGCGCCGGGGGCGACCTTGGCGAAGTTCTCGGCGAAGAACTCGGTGCTCTCCGACTCCTGGCGGCCCTTGAGGAACTCGCGGATGGCCTGGAACACCTCGGGGGCGACGGGCCGCAGGTTCTCCTTGAGCATCACCTTGCCGTTGATGAAGGCGATGGCGGCCTCCTTGTTCAGGGCGGTGACCAGCTTCTTGCGCAGCAGGTTGAAGTCGCGCTCGATCAGCGGCGACTGGGTCTGGCGCGGGTCGAGGTCGGCGCCGATGTACTCGGCCGGGCGCGGCGGCGTCTCCTCCTTGTGCGGCAGCAGCAGCTCGATCTTCTGCTTGAGCAGGTACTCGGTGTAGCGGCGGAACTCGGAGGTGCCCTCGTAGCTGAGGCGGATCTCGTCGCGGCCGGCGCGGTTGCGCGCCTCCTCGACCTTGAGGATGACCCCCTCGCCGACGGCGATGTACTTCTTGTTGCCCACCGGCAGCTGGCCCGGGTACTCCTTGTAGATCAGGTCGCCGGCCTGGTACTCGCAGCCCGGGTGGTAGACCTTGACCTGGCTCTTGCGGTCCTCGCGCGTCTTGAACAGCGCCGCCTGGTAGAGCAGGTCCTCGAACTCCAGCGGCTGCTTCTTGTCCTTGAGGAACTCGCGGACGAACTCCATGTCGGCGGGGGCGATGTCCAGGAACGCTTCGCTCTTGTTTTCCATGCGCTTACTCTCCCTTGCTGGCCTTGGCCGCGGCGTCGTGGCCGCCGCGGCGGCGATGAATGATGGTGCCCGAGCGGCCGGCCAGCGCCGCCTTCAGCTTCTCGGCCGAGGTGATCAGCACCTCGTGCCCGCCGCCGTGGATGTAGTCGAGGGCGGCGATGATCTTCGGCCCCATCGAGCCGGGCGGGAACTGCCCCGCCTCCAGCATGCGCCGCGCCTGCTCGACGTCCATGCGCGCGACGGGGCGGGCGTCCTCCCGGCCGAAGTTCTCCCACACGCGGTCGACGCCGGTGAGGATGATGAACAGGTCGGCGCGCGCCTCGCGGGCGATCAGCGCCGAGGCGTGGTCCTTGTCGATGACCGCCTCCACCCCCTCCACCAGCCCCGAGGAGTTGATGAAGACGGGGATGCCGCCGCCGCCGGCGGCGATGGTCACCACGCCGCGCTCCACCAGGGCGCGGATGGCGCGCTTGGGGATGATGTCGATGGGCAGCGGCGAGGGCACGACGCGGCGGAAGCCGCGGCCGGCGTCCTCGACCATCTGCCACTTGTTCTCGCGCTTCAGCTGGGCGGCGCGGAAGGCGTTGTAGAAGGGGCCGATGGGCTTGGTGGGGTGCAGGAACGCCTTGTCCTCGCGGTCGACCACCACCTGGGTCAGCACCGTGGCCACCTCCTTGTCGATGGAGCGCTTGCGCAGCTCGTTGAGCACGGCGCGCTCCAGCATGTAGCCCATGCTGCCCTCGGTCATGGCGTCGCAGACGTCAAGGGGGAAGGCGGGGATGGTGTTGGCCGCGGCCTCCATCTGCAGCAGCAGGTTGCCCACCTGCGGGCCGTTGCCGTGCACGATGATCAGCTCGTAGCCCTTGCGCACGATCTCGACCATCAGCTGGGCCGCCTTCTGGGCGTTGCGGTACTGTTCCCTGGCCGTGCCCTTTTCGCCGGCCTCCAGCATGGCGTTGCCGCCGAAGGCGATCAAAGCAAGTCTCTTTCTCATCTTCTCCAGCCCCGAAAAAAGTCGGCCGCCCCCCGCGGGAGGCGGCCGGCCGGTTTCCCTCGCGGGGACGCTATTTCTTGAACTTCTTGGCCAGGATCTGCTCCAGGTTGGGCGTGCCGATCTCCTGGAGCTCGTAGCCGACGCGCACCGTGGGCTTCTTGAACTTGACGATGCGGCCCAGGTCGATGGGCGTGGCGATGACGATCAGGTCGCAGTCGACCTTGTTGATGGTCGCCTCCAGGTCCTTCATCTGCTTGGCGCCATAGCCCATGGCCGGCAGCAGCACGCCGATGCCCGGGTACTTGCGGTAGGTCTCGGCGATGGTGCCCACGGCCCAGGGGCGCGGGTCGACCAGTTCGGCGGCGCCGTACTTCTGGGCGGCCATGACGCCGGCGCCGTACTTCATCTCGCCGTGGGTCAGGGTCGGGCCGTCCTCGATGACCAGCACGCGCTTGCCGCGGATCTTCTCGCCGTCCTTCACCAGCAGCGGCGAGGCGGCGTCGACGACGACGGCCTTGGGGTTCAGCTCGCGGATGTTGTTGCGCACCTGCAGGACGCCCTGCAGGTCGGCGGTGTCGATCTTGTTGATGACGATGACGTCGGCGCGGCGGAAGTTGACCTCGCCGGGGTAGTACTCGCGCTCGTGGCCGGCGCGGTGCGGGTCGGCGACGACGATCTCCAGGTCGGACTTGTAGAAGGGGAAGTCGTTGTTGCCGCCGTCCCAGAGGATGACGTCGGCGACCTTCTCGGCCTCGCGCAGGATGGCGCCGTAGTCGACGCCGGCGAAGACGATGACGCCGTTCTCGATGTGCGGCTCGTACTCCTCCATCTCCTCGATGGTGCACTTGTGCTTGGCCAGGTCGGCCTTGGTGACGAACTTCTGCACCTTCTGGGCCACCAGGTCGCCGTAGGGCATGGGATGGCGGATGGCGGCCACCTTCTTGCCCATGCCGATCAGGATCTGGCTGACGCGCCGCGTGGTCTGGCTCTTGCCGCAGCCGGTGCGCACGGCGCACACGGAGACGACGGGCTTGCTGCTCTTGATCATCGTCTCGCGGGGCCCGAGCAGGATGAAGTTGGCGCCGGCGGCCTGGACCTCGGCGGCCTTGTCCATGACGTAGGTGTGGCGCACGTCGCTGTAGGCGAAGTACACGTCCTCGATCTCGAGCTTCTGGATCAGCTCGACCAGCTCGGTCTCGGGATAGATGGGGATGCCCTGCGGATAGTACTCACCGGCCAGCTCGCGGGGGTACTTGCGGCCGGCGATGTCGGGGATCTGGGTGGCCGTGAAGGCCTTCACCCGCACCTCGGGATTGTTGCGGAAAAATACGTTGAAATTATGGAAATCTCTTCCTGCCGCTCCCATGATCAAAGCGTTGCGCATCAAATCCTCCTGTTTATTTGTTGTTTGAATTCGCAGTGGAAATGAGCGCTAATTATAATCAATATTTGCCCGGGTGTCAATGAGCCATGCGCTGATTCATCAGACCAATTGTGTAAAAATGACCCATTTCATATATGAAGTGAAACTCAAGGGAAGAGAGAGGGAAGACAGAGGGAAAGGCAGAGGGAAAACAGAGTGGGAAAGAGACGCTGACAGGGCCTTTCCCACCATTGCTGTCCAAAACAAATCGCTTTTTAGATAGACAATCAGTGCTGTAAAGGCTTTTGGGGCTAGGCAATTCGGGTTTTCAAAGAAGGTTGGGCTCTCGTAAGACTAAAATTCCAAGTACCAAGCACCAAATTCCAAACAAATTCCAAGCCCCAAATTCCAATGACCCAAACTAAGGCGCTCAATCGATATACTGCCACTACCGGAAATTGGGGAGTAATTCCATAAACGAGTGCGTTTACTTTTCGTTTTGGTCATTTGGACATTGGTGTTTGGTGTTTATTTGGAATTTGGTGCTTGGAAATTGGTGCTTTAGTCCTACCAGTTTCTGAAAGTTATTTTGGACAGATCTGCTTTCCCACTCACTCTTCCCTCATTCTTCCCTCTCTCTTCCCTCTGCCTTCCCTGAGGTCATTGCGGCTTCGCCAGGCGTTATTCCCTTGACTGCAACCGCGCTGTTGCCTATACTGAAGCCATGAATCCCCCAAAAACGCCGTCCGCTGAGCCGATTCTGGTCACCGGCGGCGCCGGCTACATCGGCTCGCACGTGGTGCGCGACCTGGGCGAAAAGGGATACTTCCCGGTCGTGCTCGACGACCTGTCGTCGGGCCACGCCGAGGCGCTCCTCTGCGGCGAGCTCGTGCGCGGCGACGTTGGCGACACGGAGCGGGTCGGCGCCCTGATCCGCGCCCGCGGCATCCGCCGCGTCCTGCACTTCGCCGCCTTCATCCAGGTCGAGGAGTCGGTCGTCAAGCCGCTGAAATACTACGAGAACAACTCCTGCAACTGCCTGCGCCTGCTGAAGGCCTGCCTGGCCAACGGCGTGGAGAGCTTCATCTTTTCCTCCAGCGCCGCGGTTTACGGCATCCCCGGGAAGGTGCCGGTGGCCGAAACGGCGCCGCTGCTGCCGATCAACCCCTACGGCGCCTCCAAGCTGGTCAGCGAGATGCTGCTGCGCGACGCCGCCGCCGCCCATCCCGGCTTCCGCTACGTCGCCCTGCGCTATTTCAACGCCGCCGGCGCCGACCGGCTGGCCCGCCTGGGCCAGGACTACCGCAAGCCGACCCACCTGCTTACGCGGGCGCTCAAGACCGCCCTGGGCCGGTTCCCGCGCCTGGAGGTCTTCGGCGACGACTACCCCACCGCCGACGGCACCGCCGTGCGCGATTACATTCACGTCGATGACCTGTCGTCGGCGCACCTGAAGGCCCTGGAATACCTGGAAAAGGGGGGCGAAAGCCGCGCCTTCAACTGCGGCTACGGCGTCGGCCATTCGGTCCTCGACGTGGTCGCCGCGGCCAGGCGCGTGACCGGGATCGACTTCCCCGTGGCCCATGCCGCCCGCCGGCCCGGTGACCCGGCGGCGCTGGTCGCCGACGCCGGGCTGATCCGCCGCGAGCTGGGCTGGGCCCCGCCCGTGCCGGCCCTGGACGAGATCGTGGCCAGCGCCTGGAAGTGGGAGAAAAAACTGGCCGCGCGGGCAAAATGAAAAACTCCTTCACGAAAGGGATTTTCGTCATTCTTGCGCTGGCGGGCGCATCGGCCGCGGCCCTGTGCGGCGCCAAATACCCCCCGGGCGTCCGCTGGCGCGAGATCGGCCGCGACGGTATCACCGTCATCTTCCCGGCCGGCCGCGCCGCTGAGGCGCTGGAGGCGCTGGACGATGCCGGGGCATTGGACGGGAAGCTGGCCCGCTTCTGGGGCTTTTCCCTGCGCGGACGGACGCGCATCGTCCTGGGCGATTTCAGCGACGACGCCAACGGCTTCGCCACCTTCTTCCCCTACAACCGGATCGGCGTCGACCTGGCCGAGCCGCCGCCCGACTCGGAGATCGCCTCCGGCCGCGGCTGGCTCGACCTGGTCCTGGCCCACGAGATGACCCACCTGTTCACCCTGAACGCCGGCGCGCCGCCCTTCGTCCTGGGCCGCCGGCTATTCGGGACGAACCCCTTCTTTTTCCCCGCCGCCCAGCTGCCGCCCTGGGCGATCGAGGGGCTGGCGGTCGAGGGCGAGTCGCGACTCAGCGGCGAAGGCCGCCTGAACCGCGCCCCCTACCGGCTGATGCTGGAAGCGGCCCGACGCGACGGCCGCTTCCCGGGCTGGCGCTCGCTGGCCGGCGTGCCAGCGGCCTGGCCCGGCGGCACGTCCAAGTACCTGTTCGGCGCCGGGTTCATGGAGTTCTTGGCTGAAAAGCACGGCACCATCGCCATCCGGCGCTATTTGGAGCGCTTTTCAACCCGATTCCTCACCCTGGGCGCGAGCCGTGACTTCAGGAAGCTCTTCGGCAGGCCCCTGGGCGAACTTTGGGACGAATACCGGGAAGGAGAGGGGCGGCAGCGGAAGCCGAAGGCCGAGCCGGTCACGAAGGACGGCTTCGCCAACCGTTACCCCTGCTCGCTGGCCGACGGCGCCTTGGCCTACTACCACCGCGATTACCGAAGCCGTGGCGAGGTCCGTCTCATCGACCGCGCCGGCAGGGAACGGGTCCTCTTTAAAAAGGACGCTGTCGGCTCCCTGGCCGCCGGGCCCCGGGGCAGGCTGCTCCTGTCGGCCTCCGAGCTGTACCGCTCGTTCCGCGACTTTTCCGACCTGTACGAATATGACCTGAAAACGGATCGCCTGAAGCGCCTCTCGATGGGAAAGCGGCTGTCGAATCC
>DAHVOV010000218.1 GCA_027318645.1 Candidatus Aminicenantota bacterium | reverse complement strand
CCGGCGGCCGGCGACCCCGACTCGGGGATCCAGCCGGGGACGGCGTTCGCGGACATCCCCGAGGACTGGGTCTGCCCGGTCTGCGGCGCGGGCAAGGATTCCTTCGAGCCCCAGGACTGAGCCGGCCCGGACGGAGCATTTCGCCAACGGAGGCAACATGGCGGCCATTGAGATCGGCAAGGACATCGTCTGGGTGGGCGCGCTCGACTGGGACCGGCGGCTGTTCGACGAGCTGATCCCGCTTCCCGACGGTACCACCTACAACGCCTACATCGTCCGCGGCCGGGACAAGACGGCGCTGATCGACGCCGTCGATCCCTCCAAGTCCGGCGAGCTGCTCGCCAACCTGCAGGAGGCCGGGGTGCGGCGCATCGACTACCTGGTCAGCCAGCACGCCGAGCAGGACCACTCGGGCGCCATCGGCGACATCCTCGATCTCTTTCCCGAGGCGAAGGTGGTGACCAACGAGAAGTGCAAGGCCATGCTCATCGACCTGCTGCGGCTGCCGGAGGAGCGCTTCCAGGTCGTGGGCGACGGCGGGACGCTCGACCTGGGCGGCCGGACCCTCGAGTTCCTGCTCATGCCCTGGGTGCACTGGCCCGAGACCATGGTCACCTGGCTGCGCGAGGAGCGCGTCCTCTTCAGCTGCGACTTCCTCGGCGCCCACCTGGCCCAGTGCCGGCCGCTGCTGTGCGACGAGCACCGCACCCTGGAGGCGGCCAAGCGCTACTTCGCCGAGATCATGCTGCCCTTCCGCCTGCAGATCCGCAAGCACCTGGAGCGGCTGGCCAAGATGGACATCGCCATGATCGCCCCCAGCCACGGCGTGGTCTACCCCGCCCCGGCGCTGATCCTGGACGCCTACCGCGACTGGGCCGGAGAGGCGACGAAGAACACGGCGCTCATCCCCTTCGTCTCCATGCACGGCAGCACCCGCGAGATGGTCGAGCACCTCAGCGGCGCCCTCATCCGCCAGGGGGTCTGCGTCGTCCCCTGCAACCTGGTGCAGACCGACATCGGCGAGCTGGCCAAGGAGCTCGTCGACGCCTCGACCGTGATCCTGGCCACGCCGACCGTGCTGGGCGGCCCCCACCCGGCGGTCGCCTACGCCGCCGTCCTGGCCAATGCCCTGCGGCCGAAGACGAAGTTCGCCACGGTCATCGGCTCCTACGGCTGGGGCGGCCGCGTCGTGGAGAGCCTGACCGCCTCCCTGGGCAACCTGAAGGTCGAGCTGCTGGAGCCGGTGCTGGCCAAGGGGCTGCCCGTTGAGAAGGACTTCCAGGCGCTGGACCGCCTGGCCGCCGCCGTCGCCGACAAGCACCGCTCGCTCGGCGTCCTGCCCTGAGGGGCGGCCGGCCGCCTGGCCGCCATGGGAGTCATGCCGTTGCCATGAACTGTTCGATAGCCCGCGACGTAAACAAAACGCTCGCATGGAGGAGAAAACAATGAAAAAACTGTTAGGCCCCGTCGGCATCCTGATCGCCCTGGTGGTCATCGTCGCCCTGTGGGTGATGAGCGCCTACAACGGCCTGGTCGCCCTCGACCAGAAGGCCCTCTCGCAGTGGGCGCAGGTGGAGAACGCCTACCAGCGCCGCGCCGACCTCATCCCCAACCTGGTGGAGACGGTCAAGGGCGCCGCCGCGTTCGAGAAGGACACCTTCACCCAGGTGACCGAGGCCCGCGCCAAGGTCGGGCAGGTAAACCTGGGCGGCAACCCGGCCAGCGATCCCGAGGCCTTCGCCAAGTTCCAGCAGGCGCAGGACGGCCTGTCGTCGGCGCTGTCGCGCCTGATGGTGGTGGTGGAGAAGTACCCCGACCTCAAGGCCACGCAGAACTTCCGCGACCTGCAGGTGCAGCTGGAGGGGACCGAGAACCGCATCACCGTCGAGCGCCAGCGCTTCAACGAGGCGGCGCAGGGCTTCAACACCAAGCGCATGAGCTTCCCCACGGTGATCATCGCCAACTTCATGGGCAAGCGCTTCCAGGAGAAGGCGTACTTCAAGTCCCAGCCCGGCGCCGAGACCGCGCCCAAGGTCCAGTTCTAGCCTGTGAAGAGGCGGCGGCTCATCCGGCCGGCCCTGGCCGGCCTGCTCCTCCTCGCCCTGGCGGCGGGAGTGCGGGCGCAGGCGCCGGGCGCCCCGGGCAGCGGGGGCGTCGCGGAGACGCCCATCCCGCCCGCGCCCCAGCGCTGGCTCACTGACCCGGCCGGCTTCCTCTCGCCTGCCGCCGCCGCCGAGATCGACGCCCGCCTCGAGGAGTACGAGAGGTCCAGCGGCCACCAGTTCCTCGTCTACATCGGGGCCAGCAGCGGCGCCGCCCCCATCGAGGACTGGGCGGTCCGCGCCTTCGCGGCGTGGAAGGTCGGCCGCCGCGGGCTCGACGACGGGCTGGTCCTCTTCATCATGGCCGCCGACAGGCGGCTGCGCATCGAGGTGGGCTACGGCCTGGAGGAGAAGGTCCCCGACGCGCTGGCCGGCCGCGTCATCGCCGAGGAGCTGGCGCCGCGCCTCGAGCGCGGCGACCGCGACGGCGCGGTGCGCGCCGCCGTGGAGCGCCTGATCGCCGTCATCAGCGGCGAGGCCGGCGCCGCCGGCGGCGGCGAGGAGCAGCCGCCCCCCAAGCGGCCCATGACGCTGGGGGAAAAGATCCTGGTGGGCATCGCCGTCCTGTTCTTCCTCATCCTGTTCATCACCAATCCCTCGCTCGCCCTTTACCTGCTCTTCACCATCCTCTCGGGCGGGCGCGGGGGCGGCGGCGGCCGCGGCGGCTTCATGGGCGGCGGCGGGCGCTCCGGGGGCGGCGGCGCCTCGGGCTCGTGGTAGGGAGGGAGCCATGGCGTTCCTGAGTCAGGGCAGGCTGCTGAGGATCATCGATGACGACCGCGTCCGGGCGGCGATCGCCGCCGCCGAGAAGGAGACCTCGGGCGAGATCCGCGTCTCGGTCTCGCGCTTCTTCTACGGCAGCGTGCGGCGCGCCGCCGAGCGCGCCTTCGGCCGGCTGAAGATGCACGCCACGAAGGACCGCAACGGCATCCTCTTCTTCGTCGTGCCGGCGCGGCGGCGCTTCGTCGTCGTGGGCGACGAGGGCATCCACGCCAAGGTCGGCCAGGAGTTCTGGGACGGGCTGGTGGCCGCCATGTCCGGCGACTTCCGCGAGGGCAAGTTCAACGAGGGGCTGACCCGCGGCATCGGCGAATGCGGCCGCATGCTGGCGCAGCACTTCCCCTACGACGCCGGCACCGACGTCAACGAGCTGCCGGACGAGATCGATTACGGCAACAAGGAATAAAACGAACTTGGCGCACGGCGCACGGCATACGGCGTGCGGCAACAGCCCTGGAACGATGTCGAGTTCATAACAATCATTCTAGTCCAGAAGAACCGCATTGAAAGAATTCCCAATCGGCGTTATTTGATCCGGTTTGCCAAAGCGGCCTGTGGTAAGCCAAGAGTTTTATGCCTAATTTTTTATTAAGCGCGTTTCGTTCGCTTCTATGCTGTTGCCGTACGCCTTACGCCGTATGCCGTACGCCTAGCACTCTATTCTTCAAGCTTCTGGTCAGGGGAAGAACTCGTCATGCACCGCGAGCAGGGCGCGGTCCAGCTCCGCCTTCCTGACCAGGAAATAGCAGGCCACGGGCGAGGCGCCGGCGGCGGCCATCTCGACGTTGATCCGCTCCCGGGCCACGGCGGAGAAGATGCGGGCGTAGATCCCCTCCTTCTCCATGATGCGCTCGCCCACCACCCCGACCAGCGCCAGCCGCTCCTCGAGCTCGACCCTGCGGATGACGCCGTTGATCCGGCTCTTCAGCTGCCTCAGGCCGCGCGCGGCGTCGGCCGGGTCGAGCAGCAGGTTGATGCAGGTGTGCGAGGTGAGGACCGAGTGGATGTTGATCCCCGACTCGGCGAGCGCCGAGCTGACCCCGGCCAGCAGCCCCGGCTTGGAGCCGATGCCGGCGCCGTGCACGCGCAGGACGGCCAGGCGCTCGTTGGCGGCGATGCCGGCCACGTCGGCGGCGCGGCCCGGGCAGGCGGCGGCGATCTCGCTGCCGGCGCCACTGGGATCGTTCACGTTGCGCACGAAGACGCGGGTGCGGGTGCCGGCCAGCGGCTCCACGGTCCGCGGGTGGAGGACCTTGGCGCCGAAGTAGGAAAGCTCGGCCGCCTCGGCGAAGGTGAGGAGCTCCAGGCGCCGCGCCGCCGGCACCCTTGCCGGGTCGGCGCTCATGAAGCCGTCGGCGTCCTTCCACACCTCGATGCGGCCGGCGCCCAGGGCGAAGGCCACGGCGGCGGCGCTGTAGTCGGAGCCGTTGCGCCCCAGCAGGGTCACGCCGCCATCCGGGCCGCGGCCGTAGAAGCCGGGGATGACCGGCACGACGCCGCGGCGCAGCAGCGCGGCAAGCCGGGGGCGCATAAGCCGGCGCGTGCGGCCGCGGTCGACGCTGGCGGCCAGGACGTTGCCGTCGGTGCACAGGCCGGCGCTGCGGGCGTCGAGGGCGGCGGCCGGGGTTTCCAGGCTATCCAGGACGCCGGCGAGCAGCTGCGCCGCCAGCCGCTCGCCCTGGCTCAGCAGCCGGGCGCGCACCGCCGGCGTCAGGTCGCCGTGGCAGGCCACGCCGAAGAGCAGGCGGCCGACCCGGGCGACGCGGGAGGCGATGGCGGCGCGCAGCCGCTTCTGCGCCGCACCCGACGGGCACAGCTCGGCGGCGATCGCCAGGTGCTTCTCCTCCAGGGCCGCCAGGACGGGCGGGATATGGCGCTCGTGGCGCCGGGCCTGGCCGATGGCCGCCAGGAGCATCTCGGTCACGCCCGAGACGGCCGACACCACGACGGCCGCCTGCTTTTGAGCGGAGACGATGGCGCAGGCCTGGGCGACGCTGCGGCCGTCGCGCAGGCAGCCGCCGCCGAACTTCATCACCTTAGCCACGGGGCACCCCGGGGATGAGCCCCTTGCGGGCGGCCAGCTCGGCGTTGAGCACCGAGCCGCCGGCCGCCCCGCGCACCGTGTTGTGCACCAGCAGGAAGAAGTCCAGCCGCTTGCCCTGCGGCCTCAGCCTGCCGACGCTCACGGCCATGCCGGCGGCGCGGCCGTGCCGGTCCGCCTCGCCGGGGCGGCCCCGCCCCGCCTGGATGGCCGCGCCCGCCCGCAGGTCGAGCCGCGGCTGGGGGCGGTCGGGTTCGGGCCGCACGACGATCGGGCGGGACGGCGCCGTCGGCAGCCGCAGCCGCTGCGGCTCGGCCAGGAAGCCGGCCAGCGCCGCGGCCGCGGCGTCGCCGTCGACCGGCCGGGCGAACTCCACGCCGACGCTCTGCAGGTGGCCGTCGCGGACGGCGACGCGGGCGCAGGAGGGGTAGACCTCCATGGCGTCCGGCCTCACGCCGGCGGCCGAGACAGCGCCGAGGATCTTCCGCGTTTCGCGGCCGACCTTCTCCTCCTCGCCGGCGATGAAGGGGACGACGTTGCCCAGGATGTCCCAGGCGGCGACGCCGCGCCGGCCGCCGCCGGAAACGGCCTGGAAGGTGGTGACGGCCACGGCGCGCGGCGCCAGCCCCATGAGCGGCTTCAGCGCCAGCGCCAGGCCGGAGACGACGCAGTTGGGATTGGTGACGATGAACCCGGGATGGCGACGGAGCTGCCGCCGCGCCAACTCCAGATGCTCGCCGTTGGCCTCGGGAACGAGCAGCGGCACGTCGGCGTCCATGCGGTGGGCGCCGGCATTGGAGAAGACGCGCAGGCCGGCCTCGCGCAGCTCGGCCTCCAGCGGCCCGGCCGCGGCGGCCGGCAGGGCGGAGAACACGACCCGCGCGCCGCTGGCGACCACCGCCGCGGCGTTGGTCTCGCGCACGACCAGGCGGCCGGCAACGCCGGTCCCGTCGGGGCCGGGCGGATCGGTCTCCGCGAAGCGCCGGCCGGCGGAGCGCGCCGACGCGGTCAGGCAGGCGATCGCGAACCAGGGATGGCCGTCGAGCAGGCGGACGAACTCCCGTCCTACCAGCCCGGTGCAGCCCAATATGGCGACGTTGATCTTTTTCATGGACGTTCCTCCTTGTAGATGATTCGTACTCCGCGGCGTGTCAGCCGCGGCTGGCGAGTCGCCAGTCCACCGGGGCGCGCACGAGCGGCGGCAGGCTCCCGCCCGTGCCCAGGTGCTCGCCGGCGACGACCAGCATCCCTTCGACCCATTCGGCCGGCGTCTCGCGGATGGCCCGCGCCACCGCCTCGCCGCTGGGCTCGGCCACCCGGTTGCCCAGGGCCGTGGCCATGGCGTCGGCCAGGGCGCCGCCCTCGGCGACCACCAGGGCGGCGTCGGCCCGGCCGAAGGAGAGGGAATGGCCTACGGTGCCCGACGAGGTGCAGACCGAGAAGATGCCCGGCCGCGGCGCGCAGCGCAGGGCGACGTCGCGCACCGGCGAGTCGCCGGTGAAGACGCCGATGGTCACCGGGCGGTCGATGCGCAGCACCACGTCGCCGCCGTTGTCGACGACGGCATGGCGGCAGCCCGAGGCGACCAGCGCCTCCACCGCCTCCTGGGCGATGGCGCCGGCGACCGCGGCCATGGGCCCGACGCCGGCCAGCAGGGCCGCCGCGGCCATGCGCCGCACCACCGGCGGCGCCGCCATGTCGACGGGCAGCGGCTCGAGCGCCGACAGGAAGCGCGGCGCCCCGGCGGCGTAGGCCTCGATGTCGGCGCGCGCGGCGCGGATCGCCCGCTCGGCCAGCTCCTGGAACTCGCCGGCGGCGATGACGAAGGCGCAGGTCTCGCCGACGCGGACCTGGCGACGGACCAGGTCAGCGTCCATGCTTTCCTCCGACGGAGACGCCCAAGGGGCCGGCGTGGATCGCGCCGACCGGGCAGACGCGGTCGCAGCGGCCGCAGCTTCGGCAGCGGCCCGGGGAGGCGGCGACGCGCCAGGACGCGTCGCGACGGAAAACGCCGGCAGGGCAGATGTTCAGGCAGCTCCCACAGGAAAGGCAGCGCCCGCCGTCCCAGGCGACGGGTTCGCGGCCGTGGCGCGGCCGCGGCCCTTCCCCCGGGCGCGGCAATGGCCGGGCCGGCCGGCGCATGGCCAGGGGGGCCGCCGCGCCCCGGCGCGGCAGCTCCGCCGCGGGCGCGCTCAGGCGGAAGACGCCGGCCTCGATCCGTCGCTTCAGCTCGCGGGCGATGCGGCCGGCCAGAAGGAAGCTGGAGAGGGGGGAGCTGGGGACCTCGCGCCCCCGCAGGCGCACCGCCCCCGACTTGAGCTGCTCGTAGCTGCACCGCCCTAGGACCGGCCGCTCCCGCTGCGGCACGCCGTAGTCGACGATGTCGGTCTCGATGTCGCGGTCGCGGACGGCGGCCGCCCGGGCGATGCCGGCATGGAGCACGGGGATGGGCACGCCGATGCCGACGTAGAGGGTGGCGCCGTAGCCGGGGATCGATGCCGCGCGCAGGAACTCGGGCGACATCCCCTTCAAGTCGCCCTGCACCATCAGCGTGGCGAACCCACGCTCCGGGGCGTGCTGGGTGCCGGCGCCGGTGACGAAGCCGGTGCCGCCGCCCAGGAGGATGCGCGTGCCGACGCCGATCGTCTCCAGGCCGGGATCGTTGGCCAGCGGCGACAGCTCGCCGGCGCCCGAGAAGGTGACGTTGGCGCAGCCGGGCATCAGCTTGCCCATGTAGGTGTGCAGCGGCCGCGGGCCCGAGTTGGCGGCGGCGTTGTAGCGCTGGTAGGCGTTGCGCGGGTTGCACAGCAGCGCCTGGTTCAGGTCGGCCAGGGCGACCTCGCTGAGCAGCGCCTTGCGCGGGTAGCAGTCGCTGCCGCAGGAGACGGCGCGCAGCACCACCCGCCGCCCCCGCAGCAGGTCCTCGATGACATGGGCACCGCCGTAGCCGATGCCCAGCGTCCTCGAGGCCTGGGTGGCGCCCAGGTAGGCGTCGACGGCGGCCACCCCGGCGTAGGCCTCGACGTCGTTCAGCCAGACGCGGGTCATGCGCATGGGCGGGTCGGCGTGGCCGAAGTTCAGGAAGGCGCCGCTGGAGCACATGGCGCCGAAGGTCCCGGTGGTGACGACGTCGACCTCGTCGGCGGCGCGCTCGGGGCCTAGCTCGGCGACGACCTCGGCCATGCGGTCGGCGGTGACGACGCGGACGCCGCCGCTCTCTATCTTACGGTTGATCTCCTCGACGGTCTTGGACATGATAAGCCTCCATCATGGGTTTTTGCGGAAACGGAAAGATGGGGTGTCCCGGACCGGCGCCCTTGCGGTTAGAGCGCCAGGCCCGGGCCGGGCATTATCATGCAGGCCGGGAAGATCAAATTCGCGTTCATGGCGTTAGGGGGAAGTGTACAGCAAGACGCCGCGGCTGTCAACAGGCCGAGATGGCGGTACTCGGCATACGGTGTACGGTATACGGCGTTCGGCAGCAGCAATGGATCGAACTATCGTGAGCTTGATGAGCAGCAGGAATAAAGAGGTAAAGGGGTAGAGAGGTAAAGGGGTAGAGTGGGAAAGAGGCAAAGGAACCGCCCGGTTCGAGCTCATTGCTGTTCATTTTCTTGCTTTACCCCTCTACCTCTCTATCTTTCTCTACCCCTGAGAACATGGGCAATTGGTTGCATCTGCCGGCCGCTCATGCTACAAGGTGTCTTCACGTCCAGGAGGGTTCCATGATGCGATTCACCAACGCCCTGGTCCGCCGACCCTGCCGCGGCATGGTCCGCGGCCTCTCCAGCGCCGGCCTGGGGCCGCCCGACATCGGCCGGGCGCTGGAGCAGCACGCCGC
>DAHVOV010000210.1 GCA_027318645.1 Candidatus Aminicenantota bacterium | reverse complement strand
AACCCGCTGCTGCGCGCCGGCGCCGGCGCGGCGCTGCTGGTGGTCGTCGCCGGCGAGCGCGGGCTGTGCGGCGCCTTCAACTCCCACGTGCTGCGCCAGGCCGAGGCGCGCTACCGCGAGCTGGCCGCCGGGCCGGGCGGGGCGCATATCGTCACCGTGGGCGCCAAGGCCGAGCGCCATTTCAGCAAGCGCGGCCTGGCGCCGCTGCGGGCCTACAGCGGCCTGCTCGGCCGGCTGCAGTTCGCCGACGCCGCCCGCCTGGCCGCCGACCTGCAGGAGCGCTTCGTCGCCGACGGCCTGCGCCTCGTCGAGTTCGCCTTCAGCCGCTTCGTCTCGGCGTCGAAGCAGGAGTTCGCCCTGCGCGGCCTCTTCCCGGTCGAGGTGGCGCCGCCGGAGGCCGGCGCGGAGGGCGAGGAGACCATCTTCGAGCCCGGCGCCGACGCCCTATTCCGCGAGCTGCTGCCGCGCCACGTCCAGGCCGTCGTCCACCAGGTCCTGCTGCAGTCCGTCGCCGCCGAGCAGGTGGCGCGCATGGTGGCCATGGACCTGGCCACGCGCAACGCCAGCGACATGATCCGCCGGCTGACGCTGCAGCTGAACAAGATGCGCCAGGCGGCCATCACCAAGGAACTGCTGGAGATCATCACCGCCACCGAGGCCCTGAGCCAATAGGAGCGACCATGAGCCAGAACGAAACCCCCCGCACCGGCAAGGTGATCGAGGTCATCGGTCCCGTCGTCGACGTCGAGTTCGCCAAGGGCGAGCTCCCCGCCATCTACAACGCCATCGAGATCGTCTCCGACGGCTTCGACAGCCCGCAGCCGATCCGCATCATCAGCGAGGTGCAGTACCACCTGGGCGAGAACCGCGTGCGCACCATCTCCATGCACCCCACCGACGGCCTGGTACGCGGCATGAGCGCCCGCGACCTGGGCGGCCCCATCACCGTGCCGGTGGGCCGCGAGGTGCTTGGCCGCGTGATCAACGTCATCGGCGACCCGGTGGACAAGATCGGCCCCATCCACGAGAAGAAGCGCTGCCCCATCCACCGGGCGGCGCCGCCGCTGGATGAGCAGGACACGCGGCTGGAGCTGTTCGAGACGGGCATCAAGGTGGTCGACCTGCTGGAGCCCTACCTGAAGGGCGGCAAGATCGGGCTGTTCGGCGGCGCCGGCGTGGGCAAGACCGTGCTCATCCAGGAGCTGATCCACAACGTGGCCACCAAGCACGGCGGCTTCTCGGTGTTCGCCGGCGTCGGCGAGCGCACCCGCGAGGGCAACGACCTGTGGATCGAGATGAAGGAGACGGGCGTCATCGAGAAGACGGCCCTGATCTACGGGCAGATGACCGAGCCGCCCGGCGCCCGCCTGCGCGTGGCCCTGTCGGCGCTGACCGTGGCCGAGTACTTCCGCGACGAGGAGAAGCAGGACGTGCTGCTGTTCATCGACAACATCTTCCGCTTCACCCAGGCCGGCTCGGAAGTGTCGGCCATGCTCGGCCGCATGCCCTCGGCGGTCGGCTACCAGCCCAACCTGGCCTCGGAGATGGGCGAGATGGAGGAGCGCATCACCTCGACCAAGAAGGGGTCGATCACCTCGGTGCAGGCCATCTACGTGCCGGCCGACGACTACACCGACCCGGCGCCGGCGACCACCTTCACCCACCTGGACGCCACCACCAACCTCTCGCGGGCGCTGACCGAGATGGCCATCTACCCGGCCGTCGACCCGCTGGCCTCGTTCTCGCGCATCCTCGATCCCAAGATCGTCGGCAAGGAGCACTACCAGGTGGCGCGCCAGGTGAAGGAGGTGCTGCAGCGCTACAAGGACCTGCAGGATATCATCGCCATCCTGGGCATGGAGGAGCTCTCCGACGAGGACAAGGTCATCGTCGCCCGGGCGCGCAAGATCCAGAAGTTCCTCTCGCAGCCCTTCGCCGTGGCCACCCCGTTCACCGGCATGGAGGGCAAGTACGTCGACCTGGCGGTCACCATCCGCAGCTTCCAGGAGCTGGTCGAGGGGCGCTGGGACCACCTGCCCGAGCAGGCCTTCTACATGTGCGGCGGCATCGAGGACGCCGTGGCCAACGCCAAGAAGCTGGGGTTCTGATGGCCGGCACGCTCGAGCTGGAGATCCTCACCGCCCGCGAGGTGGCCCTGCGCGCCGAGGTCCAGGACCTCTACATCCCCGCCTTCCTGGGCGAGGCCGGCGTGCTGTCGCGCCACCTGCCCTACCTGACGCTGCTCAAGGGCGGCGAGGCCTCCTTTCTCGACGTCGCCGGCGCCCGGCACTACCTCTACTGCGGCCCGGGGTTCCTGGAGGTGCGCGACGACCGCATCGCCATGATCGTCGACGACCTCGTGCGCGGCGAGGACCTGAGCGAGGAGGAGCTGGCCTCGCGCCTGCGCGCGGCCGAGGAGCGCATCCGCTCCTCCTTCCAGGGCGCCATCGGCCCCGACGAGCTGCAGGCCGAGCTGGCGCGCCAGCGCCGGCTCCAGGACCAGCTGGCCATCTGCCGCAAGATGAAGGGCCGCTGACGCGGCCGGCCGCCGCCCGCGCGGGCATTGACTTTTTGTTAAAAATCGGTTATACAGGGATTTCCTGACCCACCCATCGTCGGAACCATACTTCGCAAAAGGAGTTGGCTATGAATTTGCAAAACCTGTTCTACCTGGCGCCCCTGGGCTCCATCCTGGCGCTGGCCTTCGCCTTCTATTTCTTCCGCTACATGAAGAGGCAGGACCCGGGCACGGCCGACATGCAGCGCATCGCCGGCTACGTGCAGAAAGGGGCCATGGTCTACCTCAAGCGGCAGTACAAGATCGTGCTCCTCGTATTCCTGATGATCTTCATCCTGTTCTCCTTCATGGCCTACGTGCTGCACACGCAGAACCCCTGGGTGCCCTTCGCCTTCATCACCGGCGGCTTTTTCTCGGGCCTGGCCGGCTTCCTGGGCATGCGCACAGCCACCTGGGCCTCCAACCGCACCACCGCCGGCGCCAAGCACTCGCTGAACAAGGGGCTGCAGATCGCCTTCCGCTCCGGCGCCGTCATGGGCCTGGTCGTGGTCGGCCTGGCGCTGCTCGACATCTCGCTGTGGTTCATCATCCTGCGCCACTTCATCCCCGGGGGCGCCGACCAGCTGGCCGTCATCACCACCACCATGCTGACCTTCGGCATGGGCGCCTCGACGCAGGCCCTGTTCGCCCGCGTCGGCGGCGGCATCTTCACCAAGTCGGCCGACGTGGGCGCCGACCTGGTGGGCAAGGTGGAGGCGGGCATCCCCGAGGACGACCCGCGCAACCCGGCCACCATCGCCGACAACGTCGGCGACAACGTGGGCGACGTGGCCGGCATGGGCGCCGACCTCTACGAGTCCTACGCCGGCTCCATCCTCTCCACCACCGTGCTCGGCGTGGCCGCCGGCTACGGCCTGGGCGGCGTGCTGGCGCCGATGGTCATCGCCGGCATCGGCGTGATCTTCTCGGTGCTGGGCGTCTTCATGGTGCGCTCCGGGGAGAAGGCCTCGCAGAAGGTGCTGCTCAGGGCGCTGGCCCGCGGCGTCAACGCCAGCACCCTGCTGACGCTCGTCGTCTCCTTCTTCATCCTGGTGCTGTTCAAGGGCTCCTTCCACGGCCGCCACGTCGGCATCTTCCTTTCCGTGATCACCGGCCTGATCGCCGGCTGGGTGATCGGCAAGATCACCGAGTACTACACCTCGCAGGACTACAAGCCGACGCAGTTCGT
>DAHVOV010000201.1 GCA_027318645.1 Candidatus Aminicenantota bacterium | reverse complement strand
TAGACCCGGCCGTTGCCGCCCAGCACCGCCGCGCCCACGCGGAACCGCGAATAGGGGGCGTAGGCCGAGCGCCGGGCCTTGCGCGCCGCCGCCAGCAGCTCCTTCTTCCGCTCTGCGGCCGGCGAAGATGCGTTTTTCGTGCGTTTCACGCTCGGATTCTAGTCGAGCCGCGGGCAGAAATCAATAGGAATGGCAGAGCTTGGCCCACGGCCGACGGCATACGGCTTACGGCAACAGCCCTTTCGCGAAATCGCTCGCGGAATCGCGTTTGCCGTCCGCCGTCCGCCAGGATCGATCATCCCGCCTGGCGTCGAGCCTGAAAGCCACCGCGGACCTTGCCGATCGGATGAGCGTAGCCAATCATTCCAACTCTGTGATAAAATCCTTATCTATATAAGGCAATGCGGAGGCGGCGATGAAACGGACGTTCCGGACATGGCTGGTCGTGCTGGCGCTGGCGGCCCCCCTCCTCGGGCAGCTCAAGGAGCCGACGCTGGACGAGGTGCTGGCCGGCTACTACAAGGCCCGCGGCGGCCTGGAGAAGCTGCAGGGGCTGAAGGGCTGGAAGCTGACGGGCACCATCGTCCTGACGGCCCAGGGGCTGGCGATGCCGCTGGCCATGTGGCAGAAGGTTCCCGACAAGCTGCGCGTGGAGACGACCTTCGAGGAGCGGACCACGGTGCAGGCCTTCGACGGCCGGACGGCATGGTGGATCGTCCCCCTCGTCTCCCCCCAGGCGCGCGAGATGCCGCCCGACCAGGGGCTGCCGTTCCGGCGCCAGGCGGGATTCGAGGACCCGCTCGTGGTCTGGAAGGAGAAGGGCTACCACCTGGAGCTGCTGGGCCGCGAGCCGGCCGAGGGGGCGCCGGCGCGCAAGCTGCGGCTGACGACCGCCGACGGCAGCGTGGTCCTGTTCTTCCTCGACGACGCCGGCCTGGTGCGCAAGAGCGCGATGCCGCTGGCCCCGGGCGATGACCCGCCGCTGCTCGAGGTGATCTACGGCGACTACCGGCCGGTCGACGGCCTGCTGATGCCGTTCGCCATCGAGAACCGCCGCAACGGCCAGACGCAGATGACGATCGAGGCCGAGTCGATCGAGATCGCCCCCGACCTGCCCGACTCGCTGTTCGCCATGCCCGGCGGCGCCGCCAAGCCCGAAGCCCGGAAGGGCGGGGAGCAGAAGCCGGCCGCCAAGCCCGGCACGAGCAAGGAAAAGAAGCCCAGGAAATAGCGGCCGCGCCGACAATTCCCAGGCATCAGGGAAGGCAGAGGGAAGAGACAGGGAAGAATGAGGGAAGAGAGAGTGAGAAAAACCTGTTCCGAACTTCTTTCCCACTTTGTTTTCTCTCCGCCTTTCCCTCTGTTTTCCCTGTCTCTTCCCTGAGCCCTTCGCTCTCTTCCTTATGTGCGTCATGGGCAGTGGTCTTGCCCAGTCCGGCGTATTCATTTATAATGAAGCGCTGGACAAGGAGAAAAAATGGCCGCTGACAACGACTTTGTGAAGGAGATCACCAAGAAATCCGTCGATTTCTCCGCCTGGTACGTCGACGTCGTGCGCAAGGCCGAGCTGGCCGACTACTCGCCGATGAAGGGCATGATGGTCATCCGCCCCTACGGCTACGAGGTCTGGGAGCTGCTGCGCGACCAGCTCGACCGCATGTTCAAGGAGACCGGCCACCGCAACGCCTATTTCCCCCTGTTCATCCCCGAGTCCTTCCTGCAGAAGGAGGCCGAGCACGTGGAGGGCTTCGCCCCCGAGGTGGCCTGGGTCACCTCCGGCGGCGGCGAGGTCCTCGAGGAGCGGCTGGCCGTGCGCCCCACCTCGGAGGCCATCATCTGCTCGATGTACGCCAAGTGGGTCAAGTCGTGGCGCGACCTGCCCCTGCTCTACAACCAGTGGGCCAACGTGGTGCGCTGGGAGAAGGTGACCCGCCTGTTCCTGCGCACCACCGAGTTCCTCTGGCAGGAGGGGCACACGGTGCACGCCACCGCCGAGGAAGCCGAGGAGGAGACGCTGCGCATGCTGGGCATCTACCGCCGCCTGGCCGAGGAGTACCTGGCCATCCCCGTGGTCACCGGCCGCAAGAGCGACAGCGAGAAGTTCGCCGGCGCCGTGCGCACCTACGCCATCGAGATGCTGATGCCCGACGGCAAGGCGCTGCAGGCCGGCACCTCGCACAACCTGGGGCAGAACTTCGCCAAGGCCTTCAACATCCGCTACGAGAGCCGCGAGCAGAAGCTGGAGTACGCCTGGCAGACCTCCTGGGGCTCGACCACGCGCCTGGTCGGCGCCCTGGTGATGACCCACGGCGACGACTCGGGGCTGGTGCTGCCGCCGCGGGTGGCGCCCGTCCAGGCGGTGATCGTCCCCATCTCGGCCGGCAACTGGCGCGAGACGGTGCTGCTCCACGCCCAGCGCCTGCTTGACGAGCTGAAGGCGGCCGGCGTGCGCGCCCATCTCGACGACCGCGACACCTTCACCCCGGGCTGGAAGTACGCCGACTGGGAGATGCGCGGCGTACCGCTGCGCGTCGAGGTCGGCCCCAAGGACATCGACAAGCACCAGGCGGTGCTGGTCAGCCGCGTCGACCGCAAGAAGAGCTTCGTGCCCTGGGACGGCCTGGCCGCCGAGGTGAAGCGCCAGCTGGAGGCGATCCAGGGCGAGCTGTACGCCCGCGCCCTGGCCTTCCGCGACGCCAACACCCATGACGCCCGCTCCTATGCCGAGCTGCGGGACGCCATGGCCGGCGGCCGCGGCTTCATCCGCTGCGGCTGGTGCGGCGGCCGCGACTGCGAGGCCAAGGTCAAGGCCGACACCTCGGCGACCATCCGCGTGATCCTCGACCCGCCGCCCCCCGGGTTCGACGCCTGCGTGGCCTGCGGCGGCAAGGCGGCGCACGCCGTCCTGTTCGCCAAGTCCTACTGAGATGGACGATCCCTTCGCCGGGAAGCGCCTGCGCATGGTCGAGCAGCAGCTGCGCTCCCGCGGCATCGCCGACGAGGCGGTGCTGCGCGCCATGGCCCGGGTGCCGCGCGAGCGCTTCCTGGAGGAGGGGCTGCGCGGCAGCGCCTACGTCGACGGCCCCCTGCCCATCGGCCGGGGCCAGACCATCTCCCAGCCCTACATCGTGGCCTACATGACCGAGCGCCTGGAGCTGAGCGGCCGCGAGGCGGTGCTGGAGGTCGGCACCGGCTCGGGCTACCAGGCCGCCGTCCTGGCCGAGACCGCCTCGCGGGTGTACACCGTCGAGCGCATCCCCGAGCTGAGCGCCGCCGCCCGCGCCCTGCTGGAGGGGGAGCTGGGCTACCGCAACGTGTTCTGCCGGGTCGGCCGCGGCCAGGAGGGCTGGGCCGAGTTCGCGCCCTTCGAGCGCATCGTGCTCACCGCCGCCGCGGAGGAGTTCCCCGCGGCCCTGTTCGCCCAGCTGGCCGAGGGCGGCATCGCCCTGGCGCCGCTGGGCGCCGGCGCCCAGCGCCTGGTGCGCTTCCGCAAGCGCGAGGGAAGGATCGACGCCGAGGAGCTCATCGGCGTCGTCTTCGTGCCCCTGCTATGAAACCGCTGCTCGCCATCCTGCTGGTCCTGGGCTGCTGCCGCTGCGCCGCCTCGCAGGGCCGCGAGCGCTTCCTGACCATCTACGTCAAGGACAGGCCGTTCCGCGTGGAGGTGGCCGAGACCGAGGAGCAGCACGCCCGCGGGCTGATGTACCGGCGCGCGCTGCCGGCCGGCTCCGGCATGCTGTTCATCTTCGCCGACGAGGATACCCGCAGCTTCTGGATGAAGAACACCCTCATCCCGCTGGACATCATCTTCATCAACGGCGACCGCCTGGTCGTCGACCTGGTGCGCCGGGCGCCGCCCTGCCGCGCCGACCCCTGCCCCAGCTACACCTCGGCCTATCCCGCCCGCTACGTGCTCGAGCTGGCCGGCGGCAGCGCCGAAAAGCTCGGCCTGGAGCCGGGGGACAAAATCTTTCTCCCGATTGACTAATTTTTTTTGCTGATGGTATAATTCCGCCATGATCATCGAATGCCCGCAGTGCAAGGCCAAGTACGACATCCCCGAGGACCGGGTGAAGGGCAAGAGCAAGCTGAAGTGCTCCCGCTGCCAGACGGTCTTCGAGGTGATGGAGGCCAAGGGCGATTCCTCCAGCAAGAAGGACACGGCCAAGATCATCCAGCAGAAGGTCGAGGACTCCCTGTGGATCAACGAGAACCTGAAGCTCCCGGACGACCGCAAGATCTCGGTGGCGGTCATCAAGGGCGCCCGCGCCGGCTTCATCTACCACCTGAACAAGCCCTACGTGCTCATCGGCCGCGGCAAGGTCGACCTGATCATCCCCGACAAGGAGGTGTCGCGCAAGCACCTGGCCATCGAGGTGCGCAACGAGAAGATCTTCCTGCGCGACCTGGGCAGCACCAACGGCACGTTCATCAACGACGACAAGGTATCCATCACCGAGATCACCGACCAGACCGAGTTCAAGATCGGCCAGACCACCCTGATGCTCATCACCACCTCGCAAGGGTACGAAAAGTAAGTTGCTGCGCTCGCTCAAGCTGGTCCTGCATTTCGCCTTCGCCGCCGCCGTCTTCACCTTCTTCGCGGCCTGCCTCATCGGCCTGCTCAACCCCGGCGTGGCCATCGCCCCCGCCGACCTCGGCACGCTCTACCTTGACCTGCTGAACTATTACGGGCCGCTGTGGTTCGTCGCCGTCGCCCTGGTCTTCTTCGTCGTGCAGTTCTTCGCCGAGCGCCGCTATCCCATCGGCGTGTTCCACCCGCCGACGGCGGTCTACATCCTCTCCTTCACCCTGCTGGTCGTGGCCGTGGTCTTTTACGCCAACTACGACTACTACTACGACTTCTTCGCCGCCGCCGCCCGCCGCCGCTACCTGCAGGCGCTGCTGCTGCACTTCCTGGTGCTGCTGCTGGGCATGGTCTTCGTCTTCGTGCGCTCGCAGCGCAAGAAGTGGCTGCAGGCCCTGTTCCTGCTGCTGCTGCTGGCCGACGGCCTGGCCGCCTATGCCCTGGTGACGCGCTGGCGCCCGGAGCCGGCGCCGGAGGTCCACTGGGCCGCGCCGGTGATCGACCCGCCGCGCCAGATCAACATCCTGATCCTCGACGGCCTCTCGCTCAACACCCTGCTCGGCTCGGCCGAGGAGCAGAAGCTGCTGAACCTGAACTGGATCCGCAGCAACGGCGTGGTGGGGCGCTTCCGCACCCACCGGCCGAACGCCGACCTGTCGCTGCTCCGCACCCTGCTGAGTGGCGAGCCGCCCGGGCGCTCCGTTCCCCACTCGTCGGCGCGCTTCCGCTTCCACGACGTGCCGCTGGAGTTCGACGTCTTTCCCAAGTACCTCGTCTTCCGCAGCTCGGCCCGGCTGGGCAAGACGTTCTTCTACCGCCGCGCCGACGCCGCTCCCGACGACCGCATCCGCGCCCTGTACGAGCACAACGGCTATGCCGCCTTCAGCATGCTGACGCCGCCCGCCTGGCCGCCCTACGCCGGCAAGAACCTGAGGAAGAACAACACCTTCGTGCAGTTCTTCTCCGACACCCTGGAGAACCCCGACCCCAAGCTCGACGTGCTGAAGAGGGCCTTCTTCTACGACGACTTCCTGCGCAAGCAGATCCCCGAGCTGAAGTCGAGCCGCTTCCGCTACTCGCTGGTGCGGCTCGGCGGCCTGGCCAGCATCAACGCCCGCTACTACCACTACGCCCGCCCCGAGAACTTCGGCGACCTCATCGACGCGGAGCAGCGCCGCAAGTACGGCTGGATCCTCGACCGCTACTACGAGTTCTACGACTCGGTCGTGGGCAAGATCATCGGCGCCATGGGCGACAACGAGCTGCTGCTGGTGCTGAACCTGCACGAGGTCGTGCCCATGCCCGTGTGGCGGCGCATCCTGGTCAACTACCTCGGCCGCCACGACACCTACGTCTACAAGCCGCTGCGGGCCCCGGGGGTCTTCCTGATGTACGCCAAGACGGCCCTGAAGAAGGGGCTGTACCAGGAGAACGTGAACCTGGAGGACCTGTTCCCCACCCTGGTCTACTACGCCGGCTTCCCGCTGGGGCGCAGCCTGCAGGGCGAGGTGGTGCGCGACATATTCAGCGACGAGTTCCTGGCCGCCAATCCCCTCTACTTCACCAACGAGTGACATGGTGCTGCCCGGCACCGTGTCCCCCGGCGGGCGTCATATGGGAAGAGCTAAATTCCAAGCATCAAGCACCAAATCACAAATAAGTTCCAATACTCAATGACCCAATGGCCCAAACACGGGCGCTGGCAGTGCTCTGGTTTCGGGCATTGGATTTTGGAACTTGGAATTTGCTGCTTGGATTTTGGTGCTTTGCTTCTTCCGTACGCCGTATGCCGTACGCCGTATGCCAAGTTCATTAAAGCCCTAAAGCTTCACTAAAGGGGGCGGCGGCTTGTCGCCGGCCCCGTTTTTATCTATAATTCACCCACGAGCAAGGAGACAAGATGAAAGTCCTGATCATCGGTTCCGGCGGCCGCGAGCACGCCCTGGTGAAGAAGATCTCGCAGTCGAAGCGGGTGGACCG